>JAEZJH010000392.1 GCA_023436385.1 Pseudomonadota bacterium | reverse complement strand
AGCACCCGGTGCGGGTGCCGCCGGAGCTGCCGGCCTAGGAGCCGGGCGCTCGGCCCGGCGACGACGTACCACGAACCCCGGCGACGCTACCGGCGCGGGGGCGGGTTTGGGATTCCGCTCGCTCTTCACCTTGTCCAACACCGCCTGTGCCTGATCATCATCGAGGGAGCTCGAGTGCGACTTGATGTCGTCGTACCCGTGGGCCTGGAGCCAGTCGACGAGCTCCTTGTTCTGCATGCCGAGCTCTTTGGCGAGCTCGTATACGCGCTTCTTCGCCATAGCCTAGAGAGAGCCTCTGTTCTTTCGCCCGTCGCCCCGGCGGGCCCAGGTCCACAGGCAACAGCGGGAGCGCCCTTCCTAGTCCGAAGGGCGTCCAGCGTCAACCGAACGTCGTCCATCACCAGCGCCGCCCTACCCTTCCGGCTCGCACCGTGCCGGCGGGTCATGGCCCCGGCTCGCTTCTTCCCGGAGAGACCCCGGCTCGGGAGGCCGGGCCTTGCCGCGAAACGCCCGACCGACCGCCCGGGGCGATTCCGCCCCGGTCAGGCAGGCTTCGGTCGGGTGCACGTGAGCGCCCCGACCGCCTGCCGTCCCGGCCGCGTCCAGATGGACGCGCCCGTCGCGGCCGACATGCAGCCGGAGCAACCCGGACTTTAAGGCCCGAGCCCCGCAGCCGATGCAGGTCCGGACCGGGTTCGCGCGGCTCGCGGACAATCTGGGGTCATCCGTCTGCACCGTAAAGCTCTCTCCGTCGCTCCGGAGGCCCCCGCCCGACCGCGGGGGCACGATGCTAAACCTTCTCTCCCTCGGCCGCCGGCGGCGGGGTCGCCGCCTCGAGCGCCCGAGCAGCCGCCTGCCGTTCGCGCTCGGCGTTCAGCTCCTCCCGGAGCTTCTTCTCCTCCTGGAGGTAGACCTCGGCCGAGTGCTTGAGCTGCTTCGCCTTCTTCACGCCCAGGCCCGAGTTCTCGCCGAGCTTCATCACGTCGTTCTCGGCGACCAGGTCCTCGACCCGGTGGTAACCCGCGGCGGCCAGCGACTCGATCGTCTTCTCGCCGACGCCGCGAACCCGCTGCAGACGTTCGGCCTGCGAGAGCTCGTCGGGGTGCCGGCGGGCCTCCGCGATCCGGGCCGCCTCCCGCTCCGCCTCGAGCCGCTCGAGCTCCTGGGCGTCGTCGTACATCTGCGACCGGGCCTTCTCCTGCATCGCCGGAACCATCTCCGGCTGGATACCCGGGATCTGCAGGAGCACGTCCGCGGAGACGTCGGCGACGTCCTTGGCCTGGCGGAAGCCGTGGGCGTAGAGCACCTCGACCATCGTCTCGTTCACGCCCGGCAGCTGCGAGAGCGACCGGAAGGCGAACTCGCGGAGCTGCTTGACGCGGCTCTCGCTGTTGATGTCGAGCTTCCAGCCGGTGACCTGGGCGGCGAGCCGCACGTTCTGCCCACGGCGGCCGATCGCCAGGGAGAGCTGGTCGTCGGGGACGATGATCTCCATCGCGTGGTTCGACTCGTCGATCAGCACCCGGCTGACCTCCGCCGGGGCCAGCGCCGAGCAGACGAACCGGGCCGGATCCTCGTCCCAAGGGACGATGTCGATCTTCTCGCCGCGGAGCTCCTGGACCACTGCCTGGACGCGGCTGCCCTTCATGCCGACGCAGGCGCCGACCGGATCGACGTCCGAGTCCCGGGAGGAGACGGCGATCTTCGAACGGCCGCCCGGTTCCCGGGCCGCCGCCTCGATCACCACCACGCCCTCCGCGATCTCCGGGACCTCCATCTCGAACAGCTTGGTGAGGAAGTGCACCGAGGCGCGGGAGAGGATGATCTGCGGCCCCTTCGACTCCCGGAGGACGTCGAGGACGTAGGCCTGGACGCGGTCGCCGGCGCGGTAGGTCTCGCGCGGGACCTGCTCGCGGACCGGCAGCACCGCCTCGGCGCGCACCAGGTCGACGATGATGTTCCCGCGCTCGAAGCGACGGGCGGTGCCGGTGACGATCTCGCCCTTGCGGTCCTTGAACTCGTTGAAGACCAGCTCGCGCTCGGCGTCGCGGACGCGCTGGACGATTACCTGCTTGGCGGTCTGCGCGGCGATGCGGCCGAAGCCGCGGCGGAAGGTCTTGAGGCGGAGGATGTCGCCGTAGCGCTCGTCCTGTGCCTTGGCCTCCGCGGCGTCCTCCTCGCGGTAGAAGATCTGGAAGACCAGCTCGTCGCCGACCTCCGCCTCGATCCCCTTGGCCTCGGCCTCGACGAGGGTGAGCTGGTTGATTTCCTGCAGGGGGTCGGTGACCTCTTCCACCACCGTCAGGGCCTGGAAGACCTCGACCACGCCCTTGTCCTCGTTGTAGTGGGCCTCGAGGTTGCGTTCCTGGCCGAACGTCTTCTTCGCCGCGGTGAGGATCGCCTGCTCGAGCGTGTCGACGAGGACGTGGCGCTCGACGCCCTTGTCCTTGGCGACCTGGTCGAGGATCAGGTTCAGGTTGACGTTCTGCGGCATTCCGCCCTGCATGGATCTTCCCCTTCTCGTTCGCGCGGTGCAGACCGGCTCCCGCGCTATGTCGGCCGGCTGCTCCGGTTCGGCCGTGCGCTACGTCTTCTTCGGTCGCGGCGATCCCGCCCCCTGCTCCGCCGCGAAGGCCTCGAAGTCGAAAACGAGGTGAGCCTTGGCGATCTTCTCGAGGGGGATCTCGAACCGCTTGCCGTCCGCCTCGATGGCCACCGCCTCCTCCGCCGTCATCCCCAGGAGCTTGCCCTTGTAGTTCTTCCGGGGCGGGTCGCCGAGGGGACCGAAGGTCCGAATCTCCGCGAGCCGCCCGGTGAACCGCTCGAAGTGGGTCCGGGTTCGGAGGGGCCGCTCGATCCCCGGGCTCGAGACTTCGAGCGAGTAGCGGGTCTCGATCACGTCCTCGACGTCGAGGAGCTTGTCGACCGTCCGGGAGAAGTCCTGGCAGTCGTCCAGCGAGACGCCGCCCTCCTTGTCGATGAAGATCCGAAGGACCCACCGCCCGCCTTCACGGAGGTACTCGACGTCGACCAGTTCCAGCCCCTCCCGAGCCACCAGGGGCTCGATCAGCTGGCGAACGTGCTCGGCGACGGTCTTCGGGGTCTCGCTCATGGCCTTAAATCAAAAAAAAAGCGGGCTCTGCAGGGCCCACTTCTCGAAGATGACTTCGAAAAATGACCCTTGGCGGATAACACGCCGAGGGGCCCCCGTCAACTCGCGGACGCCTTCGGGGAGAGGAGGTTAGGATCGGCCCATGGAACGGATCGTCGCCGCTGCCGTACAGCTCACCTCCTCGGCCGACCGGGAGGCCAACCTCGCCAACGCCTTCGCCCTGATCGACGAGGCGGTACGCCGGGGGGCCCGCTTCGTCGGCCTTCCCGAGAACGTCGACTTCATGGGCCCGGACCGGGAGAAGCGCGCCCTCGCCGAGCCGCTCGACGGCCCGACCTTCACCGCCTTCGCCCGGAAGGCCGCGGAGCGGAAGATCTGGCTCCTTGCCGGCTCGATCGGCGAGCGGTCGGAGGTTCCCGGGAAGATCCACAACACCAGCGTGCTCTACGGACCGGACGGCGAGCGGGTCGCCGTCTACCGGAAGATGCACCTCTTCGACGTCGACCTCCCCGACGGCGCCCGCTACCGCGAAAGCGAGCTGGTGGCCCCGGGGCCGGAACCGGTGGTGGCGGAGACCCCCTTCGCCCGGGTGGGCATGACCGTCTGCTACGACCTCCGATTCCCGGAGCTCTACCGGGCCCTCGCCGCCCGTGGCGCCGAGGTGCTGGTGGTCCCCGCGGCCTTCACCCTCCACACCGGCAAGGACCACTGGGAGGTCCTGCTCCGCGCCCGGGCGATCGAGAACACCTCCTGGCTCCTGGCCCCGGCGCAGGTCGGCCGCCACTCGGAGAAGCGCACTACCTACGGGAACGCGATGATCGTGGACCCCTGGGGGACGGTGGTCGCCCGGGCCTCCGACGGTCCGGGACTTTGCCTCGCCGAGCTCTCCCCCGAGGTGCTCGCCCGGGTGCGCCGGGAGATCCCCTCCCTCGGCCACCGCCGACTCTGACCGGGCCTTCCAAAGTCGCCTACCTCCCGGGTGTCGCCTCGCCGCAGGCGGGAGCGCCGGTGGTTCCGGGAGCCCGCGCCGCGCTCTTTCCCTCGGGGCACCGAACGCCCGCCGGCCAGGCCGACAGCACCACGCCGCCCGGGCCCCGAAGCTCGAGGCCCGGCGGGTCGGAGGAGGAGAGGCCGGTCCCGAACACGCTCCGCTCCGGGTTCTGGGTCGCCGCCTCGAGGAGGATCGCGCCGGCCGGCAGGCCGCCGTAGCGCTCGGGTTCGAAGGTCCGGGTGGCGTAGACCAGGGTCGCCCGCCCGGGGAGGGGACCGGTCCCGCCGTCCCGGCGCACCAGGGAGCGGGCCACCTCCGACGAGGCCGTGACCTTCACCAGCGTCCAGCCGGCCGGATCCCAGGGCTCCGGCGAGTCGTTCACCAACTCGATGAACTCGCCCCGTTCCTCGGGGGCGGCCGCGTCGGCGAGCACCTCGGTGAGGGTCGGCCGCGCCGCGGGCGCGAGCGTCCGGAACGCGAGCGGCGCCCCGGTGGTCTCGTGGCCCGCGGGGTCGACCAGCACCGGCGTCGCCTCGTAGAGGGTCTCCGGACAGAGCGCCCGGACCTCGATCCGCGCGGTGCACCCGCCCGGCGCCGGCGGCTCGCTGCAAGGATCGACCGTCCCCTCGCAGGAGGCCGCGGCCGTGAGCGCCGCCGGCGCTCCGGCGCAGTCGCCGAGGACCCGGAGGCGCACGGATCCGCTCGCCGGCTCGTCGGTCCGGACCGTCAACGTGGCGGTGAAATCGAGGGTCGCGACCTCCGCCCCGAGGAGCCTCGGGGCCCGCTCGTCGGTGCAGGGCGCGACGTCGAACCCCCAGGGCCCGCCGGTGGCCGGCACGCCCTCCGGATCGACGACGGCCCCCAGGACCACCGCGTGCCGCTCGCCGGGACGGAGCCGTTCGTCCAGGGTCCGGCGAATCCGCCGGCGATCGACCGAGAGAAACGATTCCCCGGGCACCGGCCGGCCGCCCGCGTCCTCGACTTGAAGGCCGCCGGGCGGCAGGCCTCCCAGCTCCCGATCGAAGACCACTGCCACCTCCGGGAGTTTCGGGGGAACGAGTCCGGCCGCAGGGTCGGGCACCACCAGGGTACCGGCGGGACCGGGCGGCGCCGTTTCGAAGTGGGCCTCGAAGCCGCCGGGGTTTCCGTCGGCGCCGGCGAGGACGTTTCCGGTGGAGTCGGCAAGGTCGGCGGAGAGGAGCAGAGCGTAGGTGGCCCCGCGGTCGAGGGGCGGATGCTCGACCCGCACCCCGCGGCCGCCGTCGAGGGAGGCCAGGGTGGACGACACCGCGTCGTCCAGGGCCCGGGCGCCGAGACCGCCGGAGTCGAGGTCGG
>JAEZJH010000364.1 GCA_023436385.1 Pseudomonadota bacterium | reverse complement strand
GGGCAGGACTTGGTGAACGCCCCACGCCTTCACCGGTAGCGGCAGCCGCGGGGAACCTACGCTCCCGGCAGAATAAAGACGAACGACGCCCCGCCCCCTTCCGCCGGCTCGCACCAGATCCGTCCGCCGTGGGAGTCGACGATTCCCCGGGCGATGTAGAGGCCGAGCCCCACCCCGGAGCCGCTCCCCCGCACGCCCTGGAAGTGCCGCTCGAAGATTCGTTCTTGGATTTCGGGCGGCACGCCCGGCCCCCGATCCCGGACCCAGAACCGCACCCCCGTCGCCTGCCGGGCGCAGCCGACGTTCACCGTGGCCCCGGCCGGCGAGAACCGGAGGGCGTTGGCGATCAGGTTCGAGAAGACCTGGAGGATCCGCTCCCGATCGCAGCGGACCGGCCCCACGTCGTCATCGGGCTCGGCGACGAGATCGATGGCCCGGACCTCGGCGAGATCGACCATCGCCTCCACCGCCTCGGTCACCAGGCGGTCGGCCGACTCCGGGGCCGGCTCGAAGTCGAAGACGCCGGCCTCGATCCGCTCCGCGTCGAGGAACACTCCCAGGAGGCGGTTCATCCGCTGGGCGGAGCGCTGCACCAGGCGCAGCTGCCGGAAGGCTTTCGGGTTGGTGTCGGGGCGCAGGAGCCCCTCGAGCACCGACGCGTTGAGGACGATGGCGCCCAGCGGGTTCCGGAGGTCGTGGGAGACCACCGCGAGGAGGTCGTCGCGGGCCGCGAGCGCCGCTCGGGCCGCGGCGAGTAGCCGGGCGTTCTCGGCCGCCACCGCCTCGAGCCGCCGGGTGGTCTCCTCGAGCTCCGCCGCCACGCGCTCCGCGTGCCGCCGGGCCTCGGCCTCGGCGCCGTGGAGGCGGGCGTTGTCGATCGCCACTGCGGCCCGCCCGGCCAGCTCCATGGCGAAGGCGAGGTCCTCCTCGCCGAACCGCCGCCCGGACTCCGCGGCAACCAGGGTGAGCACGCCGAGGATGCGGTTCCGGGCGGCGAGCGGGACCAGCATCACGGAGCGGAGGCCGAAGGTCTCGAGGGTCCGGAGATGCTCGTCCGAGGAGGCCGAGGCGGCGAGCCGCTCCGGGTCCAGCTCCGGGACCAGCTCCGGAAGGCCGGTCCGGATCACCCGGGCCACGCCATGGTTCGTCTCGCTCAGAATCGGGTACTGCCGCCGCAGCTCCCGGCCCAGCGCCACCTTGCCCGGATCAACGTGGGCGAGGGCCGCGGGCTCCGGGCGGACGACACCCTCGTCGACCAGCTCGACCGAACACCAGTCGGCGATCCTCGGCACCGCCAGCCAGGCCACGGCTGCCAGGGTCTCCCCGATGTCCAGGGACGAGGCGAGGAGGCGGCTCGCCTCGGCGAGGAAGGCGAGCCGTTCCCGGGCCCCGTCGGCGGGGTCGGTGGCGTTCGGGGGGCCGTCGACGAGCGGGAACATGAACCTCGAGGGGCGTGCGGCAAGAAGGTGCGAACCACGTCGAGGGGCGGCACCCTAAGAGAGGGAGCACGTCGGCGGCAGTCCCCGGGTGGGCTCGGAGCGTCCGATCTCCGGGAGATGCGGGCGCTCCGGGGCGATCGAGCGTCGCCGGGTGCCCCGGAAGCCGGGGTCGCCCCCGCGGCGCGCCTGTCTCGCCGGTGTCCCATGGCTAGCTTCTGCACGGTGGGTCGCATGGGCGGCCGGAAAGGGACCCGGCGAATCGGCGGGCCCGGTCGGTTTCGCCCTTCAGGCTCGCGGTGAGCCGGCGACGGGGTCGGGTCCGTCGGATGCCGCGGAGACGTGGTCCGGCAAGAGCGGTCGGCGAGGAGGTGCGGGTGAAGAGCATCGACATCCACCAGCAGAAGGGGGAGCGCTTCCGGGTGGTGGCCACCACGGAGCGCACGCAGCTCGGGGTGATGACCCTTCCCGCCGGGCAGGCGTCGAATAACCCGGAGGGCCACCCCACGGCCGACAACGTCACCTACGTGGTCGAGGGGCGCGTCGAGGTGCACATCGGCGACGAGTCCAAGGAGCTCCGGGCCGGCGAGGTGGTGGTGATCCCCTCCGGCACGCCGCACCGGATCCGCGCCGTGGGCCGGCGCCCCGCCACCGTGTTCCAGGTCTTCGGTCCGCCCGCCTATCCGGCAGAGGAGACCGAGACCGAGGAGGCCGTGGTGGTCGAGGCCACGCCCGCGCCTTGACCCCGCCGGCCGCGCCGGCGCAGGATCCCCGACCTCGCGTCTCTGGCGGATCGGGAGGATCGGGTGGCGAGCTTCGGCCGTGTGCAGGCAGCGGCGTTCTTGTTGGCGCTATCGCCAGTCGCCTGTGACCTGTCGACGGACGCCGAAGACGGCGGGGCGGTGGCCGTCGTCGAGTTCCGGCTCGTGGGGGCGGAGCCGCCCGGCACGCTCGTCGACGGGTCCTGGTCAGTGGCGCCCCGAGCGCGCCTCGAGTTCGCGCTGGCGGTGGACGGCCCCGTCCGCGCGCTGGTCCTCTCCGCGGGGGATCGCGTCCTCGCGGAGCTTCCGCCCGAGGCGACCTCCTTCGTGGACGACTGCGAGGTCGGCCCCTGCGGCACCGCGGAGGCCGGCGAGGTGCTGTACACGCTGGCCGCCGTAGGTTCCGGGGACGATCCGCCGGTGGACGCTCGCTCGCTGGGTGTCCGGGTGGACGAGGTTTCCGGGGAACCGGAAGGAACGTAAGGGCGCGCCGGTGCCACTCCCGCAAATCCGATAGCCCTGCCCGCCGGCGGTTCTAGCGCCGCCGCCGCGAGCGGCACGTGTCCGCGTCCGGCGGCGCTTCGCGAGCTGTCGGCAGGACCTCCAGGGGTCGAACCCTCCGGCACACCTGCCGTTCCGTGAGCGCCGCGCTCTCCTCTCGCGGGCAGCGAGTTCCCACCGCGGGCACCGGTCGCCCCGACCGTGGCCGCCGCGTGCGCAGGAACGGGCGGCCGCGCCTTCGCCCGCCGGCCTCCGCCGGCCGGTGGCGCCCGCCTTGCAGCAGCACTCCGCGGGCGGCGCGAGTCGCCCGGGGTGGCGTTGGCGGCGTGGCCGAATCCGGGGCCGGCGAAGGGTGGCCGGGCGGCGTGGTGGTGAAGCCGGCACCGGGTCCGGAAGGTGGCGTTGGGGGGCGGCGAGGAGGGGGTGCAGGGATGCTCTACGACCCGATCTGCGGCAGACCGATCTCCACGGGCGCGAGCCCTCATCACATGGAGTACAAGCGGCGCCGGTATTACTTCTGCTCGTCGAAGTGCAAGGCGAGCTTCGAGCGGGAGGCCGAGCGCCTCCGGCTCCACGAGCTGGCCCGCGTCGGCGCGCTCCTTTCCCGCGGGAGGGTGAGGTGGGGGATGGCGTGAACAGCTGACGAAGGCAGCTTTTCACCATTCTTTGACTTGCGGAAACCTGACCGAAGGGCAGGTTTCCGTGAACGCCCCAACGCCTCTGCCGGTAGCGCCAGCCAAGGCCCTACCGCTTCACCAGCCAAGCCAACGTCCGCCAAGGCCCCGCCGCCCGTCTGCGGCAGCCCAGGTCCGATCGTTGCGCCAGCCAACCTAGGCGCAGTCAAGGTCGAACCCGTACCAACAACCGAATCCCCCAAGGCCCCCACGCTCAAGCCGGCCTCACATCCTTCAGCTTGAGCTTGAGCCGCCGCTCCCCCCGGTACTCATCGACCCCCAGCTGAAACGCGAGGTCCACCCGCGCCGGCAGTCCCGCCGCGAGGTTCCCCATCCCGAAGCCGATGGCATCGAGCAGCGGCGCCTCGTCGAGCGCCAGCTTCAGGTGATCCCCTCCGGCCCCGACCGTCCGCGGCCGGGCCCGCATCCCCCGGAGCGCCAGCGTCGGCTCCGGATTGCCCGCGCCGAACGGCCCGAGCAGCTCCAGCGCCTCCGCGAGGGCGAAGTCGACCTGCTCGGTATCGACCGCCGCGTCGATCCGGCAGTGGGGAACGAGGTCCTCCGGCCCGAGCCGCGCCGCCGCCTCCCGCTCGAAGGCCTCCCGGAAGGCCGGGAGACGCTCCCGCTCCACGGTGATCCCGGCGGCGTGGCGGTGACCGCCGAACCGGAGTAGGTGACCCGCGCAGGCGGCGATCGCCTCGTGGAGGTGGAAGCCCTCGATCGAGCGGCCGCTGCCCTTCCCCACGCCGCTGGCCCCGTCGACGCCGACGACGATCGCCGGCCGGTGGAGCCGCTCGACGACCCGGGAGGCGACGATCCCCACCACGCCCGGGTGCCAACCGACGCCGTCGAGGACCAGGCCCCGGACCTCGGGCCGCCGCGTCGCGACGTCGAGGGCGCAGGCGAGGACCTCGCGCTCGATCGCCTGGCGCTCGGCGTTGGCCCGGTCGAGCTCGGCGGCGAGGGCCTCGGTCCGGGTCCCGTCCTCCGCGAGGAACAGCTCCACGGCCCGGGAGGCGTCGCCGAGGCGACCGGCAGCGTTGATCCGGGGCGCCAGGCGGAAGCCCACCTGCCCTGCGGTCACCGGCGCTCCCGCCTCGATCCCGGCGACGCGCTTCAGCGCCCGGAGGCCCGGCCGGTTCGCCCGGCCGATCACCGGGAGCCCCGCCTTCACCAGGATCCGGTTCACCCCGGTGAGCGGCACCACGTCGGCCACCGTGCCCAGGGCCACCAGGTCGAGGTAGTCCCGCAGGTCGGGCTGGGGGCGGGAGGCGAAGCGGCCCCGGGCCCGAAGCTCGCGCCGGAGCCCGGTGGCGAGGAGGAAGGCGAGGCCCACCGCCGCCAGGTGCTTGGTCGGATAGTCGCAGCCCGGCTGCCACGGGTTGAGGATCGCCGTCGCCCGGGGGAGTTCGGCGGGCACGGTGTGGTGATCGACGATCACCACCTCCATCCCCAGCGCCGTGGCCCGCTCCACCTCCGCCGCCGCGGTGACCCCGCAGTCGAGGGCGACCAGCAGGCCCGGGCCGCCCGGCCCCCCGCCGCCGGCGATCCGCTCCACCGCCGGGAGGTTCAGGCCGTAGCCCTCGTCGATCCGGCTCGGCACGTACCACTCGACGCGGGCGCCCACCGCCCGGAGGAACGAGACCAGGAGCGCGGTGGAGGTGACACCGTCGACGTCGTAGTCGCCGTAGCAGCAGATCCGCTCGCCGCCCTCGATCGCCCGGCACAGCCGCGCGACGGCGGCGTCGAGGCCACGGAGGAGGCTCGGGTCGGGGAGATCGGCGAGGCGCGGACGCAGGAACGAAGAC
>JAEZJH010000457.1 GCA_023436385.1 Pseudomonadota bacterium | reverse complement strand
GTCCAGGGACCGGGCCGGGTCACCAGCAGGTTTGGACTCCGGGCCGATCCGTTCCACGGCGGCGCTGCCCGACACCGCGGGATCGACGTCGGCGCGCCGGAGGGGACCCCGATCCTCGCGGCCTCCGACGGCGTGGTCCGCCGGGCCGGGGAGCGGGGCGGTTACGGCCAGGCGGTGGAGATCGACCACGGCGACGGGACCAGCAGCCTCTACGCCCACGCCGCCGAACTCCTGGTCCGGGAGGGCGAACGGGTCCAGCGCGGGCAGGAGATCGCCCGGGTCGGCGCCACGGGGCGGGCCACCGGACCGCACCTCCACTTCGAGATCCGGGAGGGCGAACGGGCCGTACACCCCAAACGGGCCCTTAGGATATACGGCGAACGTGTCGATGCCGGTGGTGCAGCCAACCATGACCCGCGGAGCCGGGCGCCATGAAGATCAACGAAACCAAGGAAATCGTCGCCATCCGGGAGTCGGTTCGGGCCGACACGGCGAAGGTGGGAGCCCGGGAGGACCGGGTGACCGCCCAGGCGACGGAATCCGCCTTGAAGGCCATCGCCGCCGTCCGGCAGGCCACCGGGCCCTCCCGGTCGGCCCGTCTCGACGCGCTGGCGGCGTCCATCGAGGCCGGAACCTACCAGCCGGACCCCTCGGCCATCGCCCGGGAGATCCTGGATGACGCGGAGCTGATCGCGCGCCTCCAGGCGATCTTGGGCGGGACGTAGGGGTCCGCGGACAGGAAGAGGGAGAACGGATGGCCTTTCGCGAGGCGATCACGGGAGCGGTGCGCCTTCGGGACGCCCTTGCCGAAGAAATCGAGCGGGCAACAGCCGAGCGCCGGCCGATCCGGGAGCTGGACGCCGACGGGCTGTTCGAGCGAGCGGCGGCACGTACCGCGTTCGTCGCCGAGGCCCGTCGCCTCGAGGAAGAGTTGGCCGCGTCGCTCCGGACCCTCGCCGCCCACCACGGCCTCGCGGAACCCACGGTCGCCGCCCTCCGCCGGGTGGCGCCGGCCGAGGCCGCACCCCTCGCCACGCTGGTGGACGAGATCCGCCGGCTCGCCGCCGAGTTGCTCGCCGTCGATCGGGTCAACCAGGAGCTGGCCCGGGAAGCCCTCGGCTGCGTGCGCGGCTACCTGGCCGCGGTGCAGCCCGCTCCGCTGGGCTACGACCGCCGGGGGCTCCGCCCCGGCGCCCACTTCGCGGGCACCGTCTCCCGGAGGCTCTAGCCGTGTCCGATCTCCTCTCGCTCCTCTCCCGGGCCCGGTCGTCCCTGGGCACCCACCTGACGGTCTCCTCCACCGCCGCCAGCAACATCGAGAACGCCAACACCGACGGCTATGCCCGGCAGCGGGTGGAGCTCGCCACCGTCACCGGCGCCCGGGGGGCCGGCGTCGCCATGCTCGGGGGCGGGGCGACGGTCCTCGGCATCACCCAGGCCCGGGACCGGTTCATCGAGGCCCAGATCCCCGGGGCCCTGGCGGCAGAGGCCCGGACCAGGGCCGAGGCCTCCGCCCTCGAGGGCTTCCACGCCCTCGACAACAATGCCCCCGGGAGCCTGACCGTCGCCCTCGCCAATTTCTACAGCGGCCTGCGGGGCCTCACCCAGAACCCCGCGGACCCCACCCTCCGGCAGTCCGCGGTCCAGGGTGCCAGCGCCCTGGCCCAGTCCCTGCGCACCACCGCCACGGCCGTGGCCACCGCCCGGGAGGCGCTCGACGATCACGTCCAGGGCTACCTGGGCGAGATCAACTCGCTGGCCCGGGAGATGGCCGATCTCAACCGCGCGGTCCGGTTCGCCCGGGCCTCCGGTGCCGAGCCCAACGAGCTCCTCGACGCGCGGCAGCGGGCCCAGGACCGCCTCGCCGAGTTGACCGGCGCCACGCCGATCGGGGACCTGTCCGGGGACGTGGCGATGGCCTTCCCCGGCGGACTGGCGCTGGTCAGCGGCGACCGGGCCGCGCAACTCTCGGCCGAACCCGATCCCGCGAACGGCGGCCTCTCCCGCTTCCGGCTGATCCGCACCGACGGCACCGGTCCCACCGCCTTCCCCGCCAGCTCCCTGGGCGGCTTCCTGGGGGGCTCGATCGACGCCCGGGACGGCACCCTCGCCACCCTGGCCCGGGACCTCGACACCCTCGCCTTCGAGCTGGCGACCGCGGTCAACGAGGTCCACGCCCAGGGTGTGGGCCTCGACGGCACCGGCGGGAAGGCCCTCTTCACCCTGCCCGGCGAGGTCGGCGGCGCCGCCCTGGCGATCGGGGTCGATCCGGAGATCCTCGCCGATCCCAGCCGGTTCGCCGCGGCCGCCCCGGGGGAAGGGACCGGCGGCGCCGAGAACCTCCTCACCCTGATCGGCACCGAAGCGCAGCCGCTCGGGGACGGCCTCGACGTCGTCGGCAAGCTCTCCTCGTTGGTGGCCGGCTTCGGCGCTGCCGCCGGCAGGGCCCGTGCCGCCGCCGATCAGAACGCCACCCTCCGGGAAAACCTCGAGGCCATGCGCGAGGCCACCTCCGGCGTCTCCATCGACGAGGAGGTGATCGAGATGACCAAGGCCCAGCGGGCCTACCAGGCGGTCTCCAAGGTGATCGTCGCCGCCGACGAGATGCTCGAGACCCTGTTGAACCTGCGGTAGCGGAAGGCGAGGGAGGAGCGCGCGTGCGCGTCACCGACAAGATGA
>JAEZJH010000320.1 GCA_023436385.1 Pseudomonadota bacterium | reverse complement strand
CCGCGGAGGCGGCGATCGATCCAAGGGCCCGCCGGTATGACGCCGCCGCCGCGCGCTCCCGGGGCCCACCGGCGCCTGGTGCCGGTGATGGTCGATCCCCGGGCGCTCCGCGAGGACGCCGCCGCCGTGCCCCGGCCGGAACCGCCGAGGAGGGGACGGACGCGCTGGCGGCCGGCTGCGTGCCCGGCTTGCACACCCTAGCTTGATCCGCGTGGCGATCGACCTTCCCGGTTGATCGCGGGCGGAGGCGGCGATGGGTCGGTGGCGCTGGGCCGCGTACGCGGCGGTGGTTTGGTTGGTTCCGGCGGCGGCCGTGGCGCGGGCGGCGCCGGCCTCCGGGGAAGCGGAGGCCGGGGTCGAGGAGTTCGATCCGGACGCCGACGTGGCCGGAAGGCCGCTCCCGTCCGCCCGCGGCCAGGTGAGGTCGGGCGCGGTGCCGGCGCCCCCTCCCGCGGTGGTCGAGACCGAGGACGGCTGGGGCATCCCCGAGCACTCGCTCTACGTGGTCCCCGCGGAGACCGAGCAGCCGCCGCTCTACGAGGGCGACGTCGCCCGGATCCCGGCGCCGCCGTGGCCGGGGCGCCACCTCCTCGAGCGCGAGGCGTTCCCGGGGGCGTGGACCTACCCGGAGCTCTTCCCGGTGGTCAACGCCGCCCTGGAGACCACCGTCGGCCGCGCCGGGAACGACGACGCCGTCTTCATCGAGCGGGCCTCGCTCAACCTCTGGCTCCTCGAGGTCGGCGTCGATCTGGTCCGGGCCTTCGGCGAGGAGCGGGTGAGCGAGCCGTCGGTCGACCTCGACCTCCGGATCCCGATCGCCCTCGGCAAACGGAGCCGGCTGGCGCTGATGCCGGGCATCACCTTCCCCAAGGTCGACGACACCTTCGCCGCCCGGACGCGGCTCGCGTACGGCGCGGGCCTCGGCCGGTTCGCCTTCCAGATCAACGGCGGGTACGCGGCCGGTGCGCGGCCCGGCGGGCTCCTGGGCACGCGGGAGGAGCTGTCCGGCTCGACCTTCCTGACCGGGGGACTCCTCTCGCTCCGGCTCCACGAGAAGGTCGAGCCGCGCCTCGAGGCCGACCTCGGGTTCGGCACCGGCGGCAACGAGGACTACGGCACGCTGGCCGCCGGCCTGGGCCTCTACCCGTGGGGCGATCCGCGCCTCGAGCTGGGGATCGCGGCGATCGTCGAAGACGCCGGCACGGACCTCTTCTCCGACCCGTCGGTGGGCGCGCTCTTCGAGCTGCAGGTCAACTTCCAGTAACGGCCGCGCGTGGCGACGCCGGGCCGCACCGCGTGGCACCGCCCTTCCGGTTCCGCTACACGCGCGGCTCGGCCGCGCCGACCACCTGGTAGCCCCGTTCCCGGAGGGACGCGATCAGTCCCTCCATGTGCTCGCGGCCCCGGGTCTCGAGGGTCAGCTCCACCTCGGTCTCGTACAGCGTGGAGCGGAGGGCGAAGGCCCGGTGGTGGTAGACCTCCACCACGTTCGCGCCCATCTCCGCCACCGTGCCCATCAGCCGCGCCAGGAACCCGGGGCGATCCTGCACCCGGACCACCAGCCGGATCCGCCGGCCGTCCTTCACCAGGCCCCGCTCGATCACCCGGGAGAGCACGTTCACGTCGATGTTCCCGCCGGAGAGGATCATCGCCACGCGCTTGCCCTTGGCCTGGGGGATCTTGTCGTTGAGGAGCGCGGCGACGCTCACCGCGCCGGCGCCCTCGACCACCGTCTTCTCCCGCTCGAGGAGGAGGAGGATGGCGTTGGCGATCTCCTCCTCGTCGACGGTGACGATCTCGTCGACGTAGCGCCGCACGTGCTCGAGGGTCCGCACGCCGGGGCGCTTCACGGCGATGCCGTCGGCGATGGTCATTGCCGGATCGAGGGTCACCGGCGCGCCCGCCTCGACGCTCTTCTGCATCGAGGGGAGGGCCGCGGCCTGGCCGCCGATCACCTGGATCCGCGGGTTGACCTCCTTGACCGCCGTCGCCACCCCGGAGATCAGCCCGCCGCCGCCGATCGGGACGATCACCAGCTGCAGGTACGGGTTCTGTTCGAGGAGCTCGAGGCCGATGGTGCCCTGGCCGGCCATCACCTGGTCGTCGTCGAACGGGTGGACGAAGGTCGAGCCCTCCCGCTCCTGGACCGCCAGGGCCTCGGCGTAGGCCTCGTCGAAGTTGGCGCCGGAGAGGATCACCCGGGCCCCGAACTCCCGCGTGTTCTGCACCTTGATCAGCGGGGTCCGGTCCGGCATCACGATCGTCGCCGGGATGCCGAGCTGGCCGGCGTGGTAGGCGACGCCCTGGGCGTGGTTGCCGGCCGAGGCGGCGATCACCCCGCGGGCCCGTTCCTCGGGGGTCAGGGTGAGGAGCTTGTTCAGCGCGCCCCGCTCCTTGAACGAGCCGGTGAACTGCAGGTTCTCGAACTTGAAGAACGTCTGGGCGCCGGCGAGGCGGGAGAAGTACCCGGAGTGCGTGCAGGGAGTGACGATCACCCGGTCCTCGATCCTCTCCCGGGCGGCCTCGATGTCCTTCAGTTCGATCACGTAGCGCTCCGTCTCCCGCGTCTCCGGCGCCTTCGGGCGCGTGGGTCGCCGCTTACGTAGACCCGATCGGGCCCGATCGCTATACCGCGGAGGCGGGGAAGTCGGGATCCCGGGCGGTCGCCGGCGAGCCGGTGGCGGGAATCGGAGACGCCCGGCTGCGCTCCCAGGCGGAAACCGTGTCGTCGATCCGGGCGGCGAGGGAGCGGGCCTCCGCGAGGGCCCGGGGCGAGACGGCGTCGCCGCCGGCCTCGAGGGCGGCGAGGAGCGCCCGGTTCCCGCGGCGGACCGTGGCCGGATCCCAGGACGCCTCCGAGGCGAAGCGAAAGGTCGAGGAGTGCAGGCCCTCGTCGAGGAGGGCGCGGAGGCGCAGCGCCTCCGGCCGCCGATCGCCGGCGGCCTGGTGCCGGGCGGTCTCGTCCCACCCAAGCGACGCAAGCCGCCAGAGCATCGCCTGGAGCTCGTTGGTGGTACCGCTCCATGTCGCGAACGGCCGGCCGGAGGCCAGCTCCTCCAGGGTGGTGCGCCAGGAGGAGGGGAGGGGCTCCACCGGAACCCGCCCGGGAAACAGCGTGCCCAGCGAGCCGGCGGTGACCAGGAGCAGCTCGTCGGCGGGCCGGGCGAGCGCGTCGTCGAGGGCGGCAAACGCCGGACCTGCGGCCTCGAACAGCTCGGCCGGCATCGCGATCACCACGTGGCCACCCGGGGCCCGGGCGTCGGCGGCCCGGGCGAGAGCCCTCCCGTCCGACAGCTCTCCCCGGCCGAATTGCCGGGAGAGTTCGCGGTCGCGGAAGTGGAGGAGGAGCTCGCGGCTCCCGGAGTCGGGCCAGCGGAGGTGAAAGCGCCGCCCGGACCGCGTGTCGGCGGGCGGGCGGCCGACCGGAGAGACCAGCGAGGCTACCGCCCGGGTCGGCGCCTCGCCCAGCCGGCCCAGGGCGATCTCGTCGCAGAGCATCCACGAGAGCCCACGGGCCGCGGCCACCTCGGCGACCACGCGGGCGTAGGCGAGCTGTGTCGGCACCAGCCCCCGGGGCCGGAAGGTCCGGCCCAGCGCCTCGCGCATCGCCTCCTCACCGAGGGCGAGCTGCCGCGCCACTTCCCCGCGGGGGAGGAGCGGCAGGAGCGCGTGGTTCCGACTCCCCAGGGAGAGCTCCACCTGCCCGCGCTCCGCTGCCGCCCCGAGGCCGTGGAGCACGCCGCCGTGGCCGTAGCGGAGCAGCTCCAGGGCGAGCCAGGGATCGATCGCCACCGTCAGCGCCGCCCGCGCCCGGCGCTCGAGGAGCCGGGCCAGGGGCCGGTAGACCTCGTGCACGGCGCGCTCCAGCCCGGCCGGCCCGGCCACCGGCGGGACGTACAGCTCGAGCACGAGGGCAACGACGGCGCTGGTCATGGCTGGGAAACCCGAGCGATAAACGTAACCACGCGTGGGTTTTCAGCCGGCCATTCATCCGTTGACCGGCCACGCCGCCGAGCGTATGACCGGAATGGCTCACGCAGGGGCCGTTCCGCCGCCGGGACGGTAGCCGGCCGTTGTTTCGATACACCGACTCCCTGCTTGGAGATCGGCATGGCCCGCAAGCTCGGGTCGGCTCTCCCCGGGGGGGGATCCGCACCTGCCGTTCGACCGCTGGAGATCCTCGCCGACCGCATCCGCACGCTGCGGGGCTCGCGGCAGCTCACGCAGGAGGAGTTCGCGTCGCGGGCGGGGATCTCGGTCTCGTTCGTGTCGATGATCGAGCGCGGCGAACGCAGCCCGTCCTACGAGACGCTGCTCCAACTGGCCCTCGGGCTCGATATCCCGGCGGCGGAGTTGTTCCGGGAGGAAGCGGCCCCGTACGACGATCCGTACTTCCGGGTGCTCGGCGAGTTCGCCGAGCGGCATCGGCTGACCCGGGATCAGGTGGATCGGCTGATGAAGGTGGGGCAGGCGCTGTTCGACCTGCCGGAGGACGCCGTCCCGGTGGCCCGGGAGCGGCCCCGCCCCCGGCACGAGCTGCGCGGCTGCACCGCCGAGGGATGCGGCCGGCCGGCCCTGGCCCGGGGCCTCTGCGCCGCTCACTACCACGCGGAGCGCCGGCGGCGGCGCCGACCCTAGCCGTCCGGCCGCCCCCTGGTCACTCCACCG
>JAEZJH010000211.1 GCA_023436385.1 Pseudomonadota bacterium | reverse complement strand
AGCTGCCGGTTCAGGTTGGTGACGCAGACCCGGTCCTGGTCGCAGAGCACCAGGTGGCCGATGCCGGCCCGGGCCAGCGCCTCCGCGGCGAAGGAGCCGACCCCGCCCAGCCCGATCACCACCACCTTGGCGGCCCGGAGCCGCGCCATCCCCTCCTCGCCGAGGAGGCGGGCGGTCCGATCGAACCGCCGGTCGGGCCTGCCCCCGGCGGAGCCTCCGGGCGCGCCCCCCGTGCCGTCCGGCTTCCCGGGACTCATGCCGGCGCCCCCGCCGGCTCCGTCCGTGCCTCGGTCTCCGGCTCCCCGGCCCCGAAGAGCCGGAGGGCGTTCGCGCCGGTGATCGCCGCGATCCGCTCCGGCGTCGTCCCCCGGACCGCGGCCAGCGCCTCCACCACCAGCGGCAGCCGCGCCGGTTCGTTCCGCTCGCCGCGGTGCTGCCGGGGCGCCTGGTCCGGCGCGTCGCTCTCGACGAGGAGCCGATCCTCCGGTACCTCGCGGGCGGCGGCGTGGACCCGGGTCGAGCCGGGATAGGTCACCGGCCCGGTGAAGGAGAAGTGGAGCGCCAGCTTCCGCCAGCGCCGCACCAGCTCCCGGCTCCCGGAGTAGCTGTGGAGGACGCCGCCGGCCGGGAGCGGCCCGATCCGCTCGAGGATTCGGACCGCCGCCTCCTGGGCCCGGAACACGTGGAGGAGGACCGGCAGTCGGTGGGCCCGGGCCAGCTCCAGCTGGCCCTCGAGGAGCCGGGACTGCCGCTCCAGCGATCCCCACGCGGAGAGCTCCGCCGCCGGGCCGTCGAGGCCGCACTCCCCCACCGCCCGGGCGACGCCGGAGGCGAGGAGCCGGTCGAGCCGGTCGAGGATCTCCCGGTCGCCGGCGGGATCGAGCTCGGGGAGGAGCTGCGGATGGACGCCCAGGCCCACCACCAGATGCGGCGTGCCGGCGCGTCGGGGCGCCGCCGCCAGCGCCAGGAGCCCGTCCCAGCGATCGGGACCGATCGCCGGGATCACCAGGGTGCCGACCCCGGCCGCCGCCGCCCGGGTCAGAACCTCGTCGCGGTCCCGGTCGAACACCGGCTGGTCGAGGTGACAGTGGGTGTCGACGAGGTTCATCGGCCGAGCATGTCCACCACCCGCGCCAGCTCCGGCGGCAGCGGGGATTCGAAGATCACCCGGGCCCCGGTGGCCGGGTGATCGAACGCGAGCCGGGTGGCGTGCAGGAACATCCGGTGGAGCCCCTCGGGCCGTGCCCCGCCGTAGAGGTCGTCGCCGGCCACCGGGCTCCCCAGGTGCGCCAGGTGCACGCGGATCTGGTGGGTGACGCCGGTGGCGATCCGGCAGCGGACCAGCGTCCAGCCCGGAAACCGCCGCTCCGTCTCGACCAGGGTGAGGGCCTCCCGGGCCCCGGTCTTCACCGCCAGGCGGTCGTCGGGGGCGGCGACCATCTTCCCCACGGCGCCGGGCTCCTTGCCGATCGGGACCGCCACCTCCACCGGCCCAAAGACGCTGCCGGCGGCGAGCGCCAGGTACTCCTTGTCGACGGTGCGGGCGGAGAGCTGGGCCCGGAGCGAATCCCAGGCGTCGCGGGTCCGGGCCGCCACCAGTAGCCCCGAGGTATCCGTGTCGAGCCGGTGGGCGAAGCCGGCCTCCCGGAGGTCGCCACCCGCCACCGCGCAGTCGGGAAAGCGCGCCACCAGGGCGTTGGCCACGGTGCCCCGCTCGCCGGGGACGAGGGGATGGGTGGGCCAGCCGGCGGGCTTCTCCACCACCACGATCGCCTCGTCGGCGTGGACCACGGAGAGCGGCAGCTCGGGTTCGGGCACCGGCGGCGCGGGCGGCGGCGGCAGGCGGACGTGCACCTCCCGGCCCGGCTCCACCGGCTCGCCCTTCTTCGCCCGACGGCGGCCAACCCGCACGTCCCCGGCCTCGAAGGCGGCCATCACCCGCCGGCGGGGAACGCCCAGGGCGTCGGCCAGGAACCGGTCGAGGCGCTGCCCCGCGGCGCTCTCCGGGACGGTGACGATCTGCTCCTCTACCTGGGTCTCGCTCATGCGGCACCGAGTAACACGCCCGCGCCCGGATGTGTCCGGCAATCCGGGCCGTCCGGCCGGACGCGTGGACCGGCCCTCGCCCGGTGACCCGTCCGACTCCGCCGTGGGTTCAGCCAAAGAAGACCGAGGCAATCTCGTAGAGCGCGGGATCGAGCGTCTTCAGGCTCCTCGTCGCCTCCTCGAGGGGCACCGACGACATGGAGTTCCCCTGCATCGCCGCCATCCGCCCGAACTCTCCCCGGGCCACCATGTCCGCCGCCTGCACGCCGTAGCGGGTGGCGAGGACGCGGTCGTAGGGCGTGGGGCTGCCGCCGCGCTGGGTGTGGCCGAGCACGGTGACCCGGGTCTCGAAGCCGGTCCGCCGCTCGATCTCCGCGGCGACCCGCTGCCCGATGCCCCCGAGCTTGAGGTGGCCGAAGGCGTCGTAGCCCGAGGCGTAGACCTGGGCCCCCTCGCCGAAGTCCACCTCCGCCCCCTCCGCGCAGACCACGATCGAGAACTTCCGGCCGCTCTTCCGCCGCCGCTCGACGTGGGCCACCACCTCCTCGATCTTGGTCGGCCGCTCCGGCACCAGGATGGCGTCGGCGCCCCCGGCGATCCCGGCGTAGGTGGCGATCCAGCCGACGTGCCGGCCCATCACCTCCACCACCATCACCCGCTGGTGCGCCTCCGCCGTCGAGTGGAGCCGGTCGATCGCCTCGGTGGCAATCGAGACGGCGGTGTCGAAGCCGAAGGTGAAGTCGGTGCCGGAGAGATCGTTGTCGAGCGTCTTCGGGACGCCGACGACGTTGAGCCCGAGCCCGTGCATCTCCCGGGCGATGGAGAGGGAACCCTCGCCGCCGATCGCCACCACCGCGCCGATCGAGAGGCGCTCGACGGTGCGGAGGATCCGCGCCGGGCCGTCCGGCTCCTTGAAGGGATTGACGCGGGAGGTGCCGAGAATGGTGCCGCCCAGGTGCAGCGTGCCGGCGACGCTGGTCCGCGTCAGCCGCATGTGGCGCTCCTCCAGGAGCCCCACCCAACCGTCGCGGACGCCCATCACCTCGAGCTTGTGCTGCTCCGCCCGGCGAACCACCGCCCGGATCACGGCGTTGAGGCCGGGGCAATCGCCTCCCCCGGTGAGGACCGCGACCTTGACGAACGGCAAGACGGCTCCTCGGCAGGCGCCCCCACGGGGCTTGTCGGGTTCAGGATGGACGCCGGCGGCCGCGGTCGCAACATCAGCCGGGCCCGAGGGGCGCCGAGGCCACCTCCGTGTACCGCGGGCCCTTCGGCGAGAGGTCGCTGCGAAAGAGAACCAGCCGCTCGATCCGGGCGTCGCCGAGCACGGTGTCGGCGAGCCCCTCCACCGCCGCCGCCAGCTCCGGATCGCCCCGGGGATCCCGGGCCCGGGCCAGGGTGAGGTGCGGGCGGAAGTCCCGCTTCTCCGGCACGTGGCCGAGCGGTTCGAGGGCCGCCTCCAGGTCGCGTTGGATCGCGCCCAGGGCCTCCACCTCGCCGGAGACGCCGAGCCAGAGCACCCGGGGCTTCCGGGCCGAGCCGAACCCTCCCGCCCCGGCCACGTGTAGGGCGACGGACTGGTGGCGCTTCGCCACCGCGGCGATCGCCCCGGCGATCGCCGGCGCCTCGGCGTCGTCAACCGCGCCCAGGAACGCCAGGGTGAGATGCAGGTTCTCCGCCCGGACCCATTTGGCC
>JAEZJH010000425.1 GCA_023436385.1 Pseudomonadota bacterium | reverse complement strand
GCGTCGAGGCAGCCGGAGGCGTTGGCGCGGACCGCCCCGGCGAGGCCGCGGGCGGCGATCTCCCGCTTGAAGGCGGCGACGATCTCTTCCGATCCCTTGGCGGCGCAGGACCCCCTCGGGCTCTCCGGGGGCCGGCGGTTGGTGCAGACGAGAACGTGGCGCTCGTAAGGAGGAGGCATTCGGTGTAGGTAGCAGCCCGCCGCGGCCGCCGCCACCGGGATTTGGGCGCTCGCGCGGAAACCCGCCTGGATCCGTGGGAATACCACATCTTGTGGTTCCTCCACCGGCATACCACAGCCGGTCGGGCCGGGAAGCCCTTGACCGGCTCAAGGGGAGTGTGGTTGTTTTCCCTCCGGATCGGACCCCCGGAGGCGGTTCCGTGGGGGTGTGGTGACCGGGCGAACCGGGGCCGACCCAAGTCAAAAAGCAACCAATATCTCTCGACCCATCCGGGGCTCCTTGCGGCCGCGGACCGGGGGAAGTGCGGTGTCAGGGTGATGGTGCACCCTGGTGCAGGGTGAACCATTGTTCCGGAAGGGAGAGGGGAGCGAAATGGCAGGTTCCGAGGTGGAGCAGGAGTCGGGCGGGAAGAACGGCGCGCGGAAGTCGGCGAAGGCGAACACCGTGGAGGTGAAGCCCAAGGGGCTCTCCGTGCCCCGGTTCTTCACCACCGTCGGGGTCGATCCGGCGGACGAGATCGCGTGGGAGCTGCGCACCGCGTCGATCACCGACGAGACGGGCAAGCCGATCTTCGAGCAGAAGGACGTGGAGGTACCGAAGTTCTGGAGCGCGCTGGCCACCAACGTGGTCGCCTCCAAGTACTTCCGCGGCCCCCTGGGCCCCACCCGCGAGCGCTCGGTGAAGCAGTTGGTGGGCCGGGTGGTGAAGACCATCGCCGGCTGGGGCCGGCGCGACGGCTACTTCGCCTCCGAGTCCGACGCCGCCACCTTCGAGGCCGAGCTCTCCCACCTGCTCTACCGGCAGAAGATGAGCTTCAACTCCCCGGTCTGGTTCAACATCGGGGTCGAGGAGCACCCGCAGGTCTCCGCCTGCTTCATCAACTCGGTGGAGGACTCGATGGAGTCGATCCTCGGCCTGGCCAAGACCGAGGGGATGCTCTTCAAGTACGGCTCCGGCACCGGCACCAACCTCTCGCCGATCCGTTCCTCCCGCGAGCAGCTCGCCGGCGGCGGCACCGCCTCGGGCCCGGTCTCGTTCATGAAGGGGTTCGACGCCTTCGCCGGGGTGATCAAGAGCGGGGGGAAGACCCGCCGCGCCGCGAAGATGGTGATCCTCAACGCCGAGCACCCCGACGTCCGGGACTTCATCTGGTGCAAGGCCAACGAGGAGAAGAAGGCCTGGGCCCTGATCGAGCAGGGCTACGACGGCTCGTTCAACGGCGAGGCCTACGGCTCGGTCTTCTTCCAGAACTCGAACAACTCGGTCCGGGTCACCGACGAGTTCATGCGGGCGGTGCTCCTCGACGGCGACTGGACGACGCGGGCGGTCCGCGACGGCAAGCCGATGGAGACCTTCCGGGCCCGGGAGCTGTTCCACGAGATCGCGGAGGCCGCCCACCTCTGCGGCGACCCGGGGCTGCAGTTCGACACCACGATCAACGCCTGGCACACCAGCCCGCGCTCCGGCCGGATCAACGCGTCGAACCCGTGCTCCGAGTACATGTTCCTCGACGACTCGGCCTGTAACCTGGCGTCGCTGAACCTCCTCAAATACCTCGACGCGAACGGCGAGTTCGACGTGGCGGCGTTCCGCCACGCGGTGGCGGTCACCATCCTCGCCCAGGAGATCCTGGTCGACAGCGCCCGCTACCCCACCCCGAAGATCGGCGAGAACTCCCACAAGTTCCGGCCCCTCGGCCTGGGCTTCGCCAACCTCGGCGCGCTGCTCATGAGCCGCGGCCTCCCCTACGACTCCGACGCCGGCCGGGCCTACGCCGCGGCGATCACCGCGGTGATGTGCGGCCACGCCTACGCCACCTCGGCCCGGATCGCCGCGGAGCACGGCGGGCCCTTCGAGGCCTACGCGCCCAACCGCGACGCCTTCCTCGGGGTGATCCGCAAGCACCGGCGCGCGGTCGACGAGTGGGTCGATCCGCGGCACGTCTCCGCCGACCTCTCCAAGGCGGCCCGGGACACCTGGGACGAGGCGATCACCCTGGGCACCGCCGCGGGCTTCCGTAACGCGCAGGTGACCGTGCTCGCCCCCACCGGCACCATCGCCTTCATGATGGACTGCGACACCACGGGCATCGAGCCGGACATCGCCCTGGTGAAGTACAAGAAGCTGGTCGGCGGCGGGATGCTGAAGATCGTCAACAACACCGTCCCCGCCGCGCTGAAGCGCCTGGGCTACACCGACAAGGCGATCACCGAGATCGTCCAGTACCTCGACGACAACGAGACCATCGAGGGCGCTCCGGGCCTGAAGGACGAGCACCTGCCGGTGTTCGACTGCGCCTTCAAGCCGGCCAACGGGCGGCGGTCGATCCACTGGCTCGGCCACATCCGGATGATGGCCGCCAGCCAGCCCTTCCTCTCCGGGGCGATCTCCAAGACGGCGAACCTCCCCACCGAGGCCACGGTCGAGGACATCGAGATGGCCTACATGGAGGCCTGGAAGATGGGCCTCAAGGCGATCGCGGTGTACCGGGACGGCTGCAAGCGGTCGCAGCCGCTCAACACCTCCGCCGGCGGCAAGGAGGCGGCGGCGAAGGACGAGCTGCGCGCCGCCCGCAAGAAGCTCCCCGACGAGCGCCGGGCGATCACCCACAAGTTCTCGATCGGCGGCCACGAGGGCTACGTCACCGCCGGGCTCTACGAGGACGGGCAGCCGGGCGAGCTGTTCATCGTCATGGCCAAGGAGGGCTCGGTGGTCTCGGGCCTGATGGACTCCTTCGCCACCTCGGTCTCCCTGGCCCTGCAGTACGGCGTCCCGCTCCGGGTGCTGGTCGACAAGTTCAGCCACACCCGCTTCGAGCCGTCGGGCTTCACCGGGAACCCGCACATCCCGATCGCCAAGTCGATCACCGACTACATCTTCCGCTGGCTGGCCCTGAAGTTCCTCCCGGCGGAGAACGAGGGGACGACCGACGCGGCGGCCGAGAAGGCGGCAGACCCGCTGCCCGCGCCCGCCCCGGCCGCAGCGACCGGCACGTCGGGCGCCACCAACTCCGCGGTGGCGATGGGGACGGAGACACTCACCGCGAGCTTCCTGAACCAGCAGGACGCCCCGCCCTGCTTCACCTGCGGGAGCATCACCGTCCGCAACGGCGCCTGCTACAAGTGCCTGAACTGCGGCGCGTCGAACGGGTGCTCGTAAGCCACGGACGGAGGCGGTCGCCGCCGACCAGTCCGTGAAGCCAGAAGCTCGGCCCCCGGGCCGAGCGTTGGAAACACCGAACGCGCCCGCCGGCTCGCCGCAGCCGGGGGCGCGTTCGTGTGCCGGCCTCGGGGCCGGGTCTTTCGACCGGCATCGCGCCCGCGGCACCGGTTCCCGCCGAGCGCGCCGCGGCGCTTCCGCTCCGACCTCCCCGGCCCTAGGTGAGCGGGACGCCGGGCTCCGGCGATCGATCGGGCGATCGGGCCGGATCGAAGCCCTCGTCCCACGGCCATGCACCGCCTCGCCGGCTACCTCCTCGTCGCCTTCTCCGGGATCGCCTTCGGCGCGATGGCGGTCCTCGCCCGCTTCGCCTACGCCGCCGGCGCCGACCCGCTGACCACCCTCGCCCTCCGCTTCGGCATCGCCGCGGTGGCGCTCCTGGCCTGGATGCTCGCCCGGCGCGTCCCCTTCCCCCGGGGCCGGGTCCTGGCGGGATTGCTTGCCGCGGGCGCCCTGGGCCTGGGGGGCGTCTCCCTGACCTTCTTCCTGGCGCTGACCGGCGCCTCGGCGGGCCTGGTCTCGCTCCTCCACTTCCTCTACCCGGCGCTGGTGGCGCTGGTCGGCATCGCCTTCTACGGCGAGCGGCCGGGGAAGGTGCGGCTCGCGGCGCTGGGAATCGCCCTCGCCGGGACCGGCCTCACCGTCGGCGCGCCGGGCGAGGCCACCACCGCGGGCGTCGTCCTCGCCGTCCTCTCCGTGGTGATCTTCGCCGGCTACTTCCACGCCGCGAACCGCCTCACGGAGCTGGCCGGCTCGCTGCCGGCGACCACCGTCAGCATCGCCGGCGCCGGCCTCGTCTTCGTCACCCTGGCGGCGGTCCGGGGCCCGTCCCTTCCCGAGGGTGCGCTCGGCTGGTTCTCCGTGACGGCCCTCGCCCTCGTCTCCACCGCCCTCGCCTACGGGACGCTGCTGGCCGGGATGCGGCGGATCGGGCCGACGCCCGCGGCAATGCTCTCCACGCTGGAGCCCCTGGTGACGGTGGTGCTGGCGGCCGCCTTCCTGGGCGAGAGCCTGGGCGCGCTCCAGCTCGTCGGTGGCCTCCTGATCGTCGGCGCCGCCCTGCTCCTGGCCTCCGAGGATCGCTGGCGCCCGCGGGCGTGACCCGCCGCCCGATCGCGCCGCCTCGGGCCGCGGCCGTCGCTCCCTCCGGGCGTGCTCCGCCTTCCGACCGCTACCGCTCGGATCCCTGGAG
>JAEZJH010000573.1 GCA_023436385.1 Pseudomonadota bacterium | reverse complement strand
GCTTCTGGATCCTCGGCAAGCGCGGTCCCGTGCTGGCCGCGTACCTGGCGATCGGCCTGGGCCTGTTCCTGGCCCTGGTCGGCGAGAGCCTCTGACGGAGCGCGTTGCCCATGCCAACGGCGGAGCGAAGCTACAAGATCGTCAACACGCTGGGCCTCCACGCCCGGGCGGCGGCGAAGCTGGTGCAGCTCGCGAACCGGTTCCGTTGCGAGGTCCGGGTGGAGCGGGAGGGCCAGGCGGTCAACGGCAAGAGCATCATGGGCGTCCTGATGCTCGCCGCCGCGGTGGGGTCGGACGTGACCATCCGGACCGACGGCGAGGACGCCGAGGAAGCGCTGGCGGCGATAGGCAGTCTGATCGAGGATGGATTCGGCGAGGACCGCGGCGACGTCCCGCGGTAGGATCGGCGCACTTGAGCCCCGAAACCCCAGACACCCTCCGCGGGACCGGCGCCTCCAGTGGCGTGGCCGTCGGTCGCGCCTTTCTCCTCGATCGGCGCCGGCTGCGGTCGCCCGAACACCACATCGACCGGGCGGCCGTGGAGGCCGAACTCGCCCGCCTCGACACCGCCATCGAGACCGCCGACCGGCAGCTCGAGGAGGTGAAGAAGCGCCTCGCGAACATCCCCGATCCCGGCGAGCATCACCTGATCCTCGAGGCCCACCGGCTGATGCTCCGGGACCCCGCCTTCGTCGGCGAGATCCGGCGGCGGATCGCCGACGACCGGGTCAACGCGGAGTGGGCGGTCCGGGCCACCACCCGGAAGATCCGGGAGGCGTTCGAGCGGATTGACGACGAGTACTTCCGCGAGCGCCGGCAGGACGTGGAGTTCGTCGCCGACCGGGTGGTCCGGAACCTGATGGGCCAGCTCGCCGACGTCGAGGAGCACCAGCTCCCCGACGACGCGATCGTGGTCGCCCACGACCTCTCGCCCGCCGACGCGGCGATCCTGCTGCAGCCGGGCCGGGTCCTCGGCCTGGTCACCGATCTCGGCGGCAAGACCTCCCACACCGCGATCGTCTCCCGGGCCCGGGGGATCCCCGCGGTGGTCGGCACCGGCAACGCCACGGAGCGGATCAACCCGGGCGACGAGCTGGGGATCGACGGCGAGCGGGGCCTGGTGATCCTGCGGCCGGGCGGGAGCGCGCTGGCCGAGCTGGAGAGCGCGCGGGCGCGGCGGGAGCGGGACGAGCTGCGGCTGGCATCGGAGCGGCATCTCCCCGCCCGCACCGCCGACGGCGTCGAGGTGCGGCTCCACGCCAACGTCGAGTTCGAGGAGGAGCTGCCCTACCTCGATCACGTGGGCTCGGGCGGGATCGGCCTCTTCCGCACGGAGTTCCTCTACCTGGCGCGGGAGGGCCTCCCCACCGAGGAGGAGCACTACTCCGCGTACCGCCGCGTCCTCGAGCGGATGGGCGGGCGGCCGGTGACGATCCGCACCCTCGACCTGGGCGGCGACAAGATCCCCTCCGAGCGCGGGCGCCGCGACGAGGTCAACCCGGCCCTGGGCCTCCGGGCGATCCGCTTCTGCATCCAGCACCCCGACCTCTTCCGCATCCAGCTCCGGGCGCTGCTCCGGGCCGGGATCCACGGGAACCTCCGGATCATGTTCCCGATGATCTCCGGGATCGGCGAGCTGGCCCAGGCGAAGCGGGCGCTCGACGAAGCCCGGGAGGAGCTGGTGCGCGACGGCCTCCCCTTCGCCGAGCGGGTGCCGGTGGGGATCATGGTCGAGTTGCCCTCGGCGGCGGCGATGGCCGACCGGCTGGCCCGGGAGGTCGACTTCTTCTCGATCGGCACCAACGACCTGATCCAGTACTCGCTGGGGATCGACCGGCAGAACCGGGACGTCGGGTACCTCTATCGGCCGATGCACCTCGCCGTGTTGCGGATGCTGAAGGGCACGGTGGAGGCCGGCCACGAGGCGGGGATCCCGGTGGCGATGTGCGGGGAGATGGCCGGCGATCCGAACAACACGCTGGTCCTCCTCGGCCTCGGCGTCGACGAGCTGTCGATGGCGGCGGTGTCGCTCCCCACCGTGCGGCGGGTGATCCGGGCGGCCCGGGCCGACGACGGGCGCCAGCTCCTCGAGCGCGCCCTCTCGCTCTCGAACGTCGACGACATCGAGCGGCTCGTTCACGACGAGATGGTCGCCCGCTTCGGCGACATCCTCACCGGGCGCGACGAGGCGTCGGTGGCGTGATGGGCGGCGGGCTGTTCGCGGCGGCGATCCTCGCGGCCCTGGGGGCGGTGGCGGTGCGCGGGCTAAGGCGGCGGCGGGAGCGGCGCTCGCGGGAGCGGGCGGCGCTGGCGCTGCCGGGTCGGAGCGCGGAGCGGGCGATCCCGATCGCCTCGTTCGCGGAGCTGGACGACGCGGTGGAGCTGGCCCGGTGCCCGTGTGGCGGGCTCCTGGAGCGGATCGGGGAGGCGGCGCGGCCCGGGCTGCGGGTGGTCCGGTGCGCCTGCCTCACCTGCGAGGAGGACGTCGACCTGTTCTTCGACCTCCGGGGCCTCCGGCACTGACCGCCGCACGCGGCCCAGCCGCGCCGCGCCCGAAAACGGCGGGCGCGACGGCTTGCTGTACCGGGCCCGCGGCTGGGCTACGATGGGGCGGTGCGAAACGCTCTCCTGATCGGCGCGGCCCTCTGGACCCTCTCCTGTAGCGGCGAGTTTCCCAGCGGCGGCACCGGGACCCCGGGACCCCATCGCTGCGGCGACGACCTCGACTGCGCGGACACGCGGATCTGCGTCGACGGCACCTGCGTCTTCCCGGACGAGGGGACGGGCGGCGACTGCATCCAGGCGACGGCGACGTGCGGCTGCGACGGGATGGGCTTCACCGGCGCCCTCAGCTACCTCGCGTTCAAGGTCTGCGGCGGTAGCGAGTCGATGGAGATCACGCGGCGCGGCGGCGGGGCCCGGGTCTCCTGGCGCTCGGCCGGCGAGGCCTGCGCCGGAGCACTGCAGGACTGCGAAGTGGAGGGCCTGGGGCGGCTCCTCGACGAGGCGTTCACCGGCTGCGATGGCGTGGAGCCGGCGAGCCCGTGCGACGCGCCGGGCGCGGTGGCCTACCTGATGGCCTGCCACGACGCCGACGGCGACCGATGCCGGCTCCTGCCGATCGGCGGGAACGCTTGCGGGGAGAACGAGCTGCTCGCGGGGTTCCAGCAGGTGCGGCAGCGGGTGCGGACGGATCCGGAGAGCGCCTGCGATTGACGCCGAAGCGGCCGGGCCGGCGAGCGTAGCGACCGATTCGCGCCGGGCCAAGAAAACAAGCGGCGAGTTT
>JAEZJH010000561.1 GCA_023436385.1 Pseudomonadota bacterium | reverse complement strand
TTGTAGACGGTGAGGGTCCGGGGCGCGGAGGGAGCGTTGGGGCTCACCGAGCCGAAGTCGAGGCAGGCCGGGAAGGCCACCAGGTCGGAGGCGAACCCCTCGCCGGTCAGGTCGACCAGCAACTCGGGCTCGAGGGCGCCCTCCACCCGGAGCCGGGCCACCGCGGAGGCGCCGCCGATGTGGCCGGCGACGAAGCGGACCTCGATCAGCCCGCTCTCGCCCGGACCGAGGTCGACCACGCCGGCGTCGAGGTTCTGGCCCACGGTGAAGAGGTGGGGATCGTCGCCGCCGACCCCCTCCACCACGATCCGGGCGGGGACGCCGCCGCCGTTGAGCGCGGTGATCCGCAGGACCTTGTCGGTGTTCAGCACCACCCGGCCGAAGTCGAGCCGCTCGCCGACCGCCACCAGCGGACGGCGGGCCTCGCCGCCCAGGTCCACCACCAACTGCGGGTGCCGGCGCGAATCGGTGTGGAGGATCACCCGGCCGCTCCGGACGCCCTCCTCCGACGGCGCGAACTCGAAGGCGAGCGTCCGGTCGCCGGCGATGGCCACGGTGGTCGCGTCGAGGCTGGGGAGGATGAAGTCGGGCGGCAACGAACCGTCGGGTTCGATCCCCAGCACGGCGAGCGGCCCGTCGCCCTGGTTCTGGAGCTTCACCTCGAGCCGGGAGCGGTCTCCGACCCGCACCAGGCCGAAGTCGACCTTGCCCGGCTCGAGCACCCCGAGACCGTCGTTCCGCCGTAACTGGTCGCCGCCACAGCCCCAGAGCAGCGCCGCCGCCGCGAGGGCCAGGAGCGCCGCGATCGAGGCGCCGTAGGTTGCCGCGGAGGGCTCGGCCTCTGCGATCCCCACCTCCCGCTCGCCGCGATGCCCCCGCTTCGCCACTCCCATCCCCCACCTCCCTCGCCTCGCACGCCGCCGATCGGGCGAAAGCTAGGTACGAGGGCGAGCGAGCTGCGAGCGGCCCCGGGCTACGGGGGGGGCACCTTCCCGGTGCGAGGAAGAGCCTTCCCCACCGCCGCCGGGTTCAGACGTCGACGACCAGGCCGTCATCGGCGAAGCGCAACGAGGGACCCACCGGCGCGTGGCGCGCCAGCTCCGCCGCCGCCGCCCGCACCTCCGCGCCGAGATGGGTGAAGAGCAGCTTCTTCGCCCGCACCCGGGGAAGGAGAGTCTTCCAGTCCTCCCAGGTGGAGTGGCGCCCGGCGGGAGGTCGGAGCGCGGTGCACTCGGCCACCAGGAGGTCGGCGCCGTCGGCGGCGGCGAAGAGGCCCGGGCACGGGGCGCTGTCGCCGGAGAAGGCGACCACCCTCCCGTCCCGGCCCTCGATCCGCAGGCAGAGGGGGAACTCCGGCGGGTCCTGGTGGTCGGCGGCGAAGGTCCGCAGCCGGGCGCCGGCGAGGTCGGCCTCCTCCCCCGGACCGAGTTCCCGGATCCGCAGCTCGAAGGGCCGGGGCCGGTCGGCCAGGGAGCCGTACGCCGCCCGGAACAGCGCCTCGACCCGGGCTCCGGTCCCCGGCGGGCCGAGCAGCTCGAGGGGCTCGGTCCGGATCCGGTGGTAGATCCCGTCGAGCAGGAGGAAGGGCAGCCCCGCCACGTGATCGCCGTGCAGATGAGTCAAGAGGATCGTCCGGACCGTCCGGGGGTCGACCCCGAGCCGGCCTAGGCCGGCCAGCGCGGTGGCCCCGAAGTCGATCCCCAGCGGCGCGGGAGCCGCCCCCTCCAGCAGGTAGCAGGAGTGGCCGCGGCCGGCCGAGTTGAAGGCGTCGGACGAGCCGATTACGGTCAGGCGCACGCCGGAGAGCGTAGCCCGACCGTCCCGGGGCGTCATCCCGGGAACGCCGGGCGGCGTCCGGAAGGTTCTCCTCGACGTTGGGGCTCGACTTGCGCGGACCCGCCGGGTATACCGCCGGAACCCCTCTGAACGGATGGTCAGGAAGAGCATGGAGCCCGAGCTTCTCGTCGTCCGCGGTGCCCGCGAGCACAACCTCAAGGACGTCACCCTCGAGATCCCCAAGAAGAAGCTGGTGGTGTTCACCGGCGTCTCGGGGAGCGGCAAGTCGTCCCTCGCCTTCGACACCCTCTACGCCGAGGGCCAGCGCCGCTACGTGGAGAGCCTCTCCTCCTACGCCCGGCAGTTCCTCGGGCAGATGGAGAAGCCGAAGTACGACTCGATCCGCGGCCTCTCCCCGACCATCGCCATCGAGCAGAAGGCGGCCTCGTCGAACCCGCGCTCGACGGTGGGCACGGTCACCGAGGTCCACGACTACCTGCGCGTGCTCTACGCCAGCATCGGCGTGCAGCACTGTCCGTCCTGCGGCCGGAAGGTGGGCCGGCAGAGCGCCCAGCAGATCGTCGAGACCATCCTGGAGATGCCCGCCGGCACCAAGATCCAGCTCCTCGCGCCGCTGGTCCAGAACCGCAAGGGCGAGCACCGGGAGATCTTCGAGGACGCGAAGAAGCGCGGCTTCTCCCGGATGCGGATCGACGGCCGGGTGGCGGACATCACCGTCGAGAAGGGCGTCCTCGACAAGAAGTCGAAGCACGACCTCGAGCTGGTGATCGACCGGCTGGTGGTGAAGGCGGACATCAAGACCCGGCTCACCGACTCGGTGGAGGCGGCGCTCCGGGAGGGAAAGGGGCTGCTGATCGTCACCGACGCCGCCGGGGACAAGGCGTCCGACCGCTTCTTCAGCGAGCACAACGCCTGCCACCACTGCGGCCTCTCCTTCGGCGAGCTGACCCCGCAGTCCTTCTCCTTCAACGCGCCGCTCGGCTTCTGCACCGCCTGCAACGGCCTCGGGTCCCGGCCGGAGATGGACGCGGACCGGATCGTCCCCGACCCCACCCTCTCGATCGCCGAGGGCGCGGTGGAGCCGTGGGCGGGCGCCCTCTCCCGGGGCGAGGGCTGGACCACCGAGTTCGTGCACCAGCTCGCCTCGGCCTTCCGCATCGATCTCGAGAAGCCCTTCGAGAAGCTCTCGAAGAAGGACCGGGAGCTGATCCTCTACGGCACCGGGGGCAAGGAGTTCACCGTCTCCTGGGAGGACGCCGGGGGCAACGGGCGCTACCGGATGGAGTGGGAAGGCGTCGTCAACCAGCTGATGCGGCGCTACAAGAACACGCAGTCGGAGGGGATGAAGAAGTACTACCTCCGCTTCTTCTCCGATAAGCCCTGCTCCGCGTGCGGCGGCGCCCGGCTCCGGCCGGAGAGCCGCGCGGTCCTGGTCCACGGC
>JAEZJH010000496.1 GCA_023436385.1 Pseudomonadota bacterium | reverse complement strand
GGCGTGGGCACGGGCGGCGCCGTCGGCATTCCGGGCGGCGGCAGCTCGATCGAGCTCGGCCGCGGACTTCCGGCCGGCGTCCCGGAGCGCCTTCGCCTGGGAGGTCAGCTCGCCCAGACAATTAACGAGGATCGTGTCGCGGGAGTCCCTCGCTTCCTCGGCCTTCTCCCCGAGCAGTGCGACGACCTCCTCGATTCGGTCCATCGCCTCGCCAGAGCGCGCGCGCATTTCGGCCGGCGCGAGCGTGGGTGCCGCCTGGGCGGGCGCGGCCGCGGTGGTCCGCCCGGAATCGTCGGGCCAGGCCGCCCGGGCCAGGCCCGGAAGAAGTGACAGGACGACGACGGCGAGCAACCCGGAACCGCGCACGTTCTCACCCCAGCTAGGTAAGCCACCGAAGTAGTTGACTGTAGAGATGAGCCGAACGAGTTGTCAATCGAGCGCTCGGTCGCACGGGGTAATCGCGCGAGCTGAGTGTCGACAGCCGCGCTGCGCCGCCCGTAGTTCCGGCGGAATTGGTTCCAGGCGCCATCCTCACCCCGCGATCGAGCCGCCGATGGCCGCGGCGGTGTGGCCGCTCGATCCCTCGGGACTCCAGAGGCCGTATCGCACGCCGGCGTTGAGGGGGACGGGGATGGGTCGGTAGACTCCCGGCTTCACGGGAGACCCCATGCGGCTCGCGGTCATCGGTTCCGCCCACGCTCGGTGACCTCCTGCGCCCGGGCCCTCCGTGTCCGGCTCCGGGGAGGCCGTTTGAGGCTCTGCATCCATTGGCCGAGGTTCGGGCCCTACCACCTCGCTCGACTCGAGGCCGCCCACCGGGCGATGGTCGAGCGGGGTGACTCGCTCGTCGCCCTCGAGGTCAGCACCGGGGACTCGGAGTACGCCTGGCGGACGGAGAACGGGGACCGGCCCTTCGAACGCCGGACCCTCTTCACCGGCATCCCCCCCGAGAAGATCCCGCCCCGGCTGCTTCGGGCGCGGCTGTTCGACGCGCTCGATCGCCTCGCCCCCGACGTGCTCGCGATCAACGGCTACTCGGGACGCGACGCCCTGGCGTGCCTCGAGTGGTGCCGCTCGCGCCGGCGCGGCGCGGTGCTGATGACGGACAGCAAGGCCGATGACGCCCCGCGCCATGCCTGGCGGGAAGGGCTCAAGCGCTGGATCGTCTCCCACTACGACGCGGCGCTCTGCGCGGGCGGGCCGCACCGCGACTACCTGCTCGACCTCGGCTTCGACTCGGGGAGCGTGGCCCTGGGCTACGACGCCGTCGACAACGCCTACTTCGCGGAGCGGTCACGAGCGGCCAGGGCGAGCGAGCAGGCGCAGCAGCTGCCCGGCCTGGACGGGACCGGGGCCTTCTTCCTCGCCTCGTCTCGCTTCCTGCCCCGGAAGAACCTCGACCTCTTGATCCGCGCCTACGCCGAATACCGCCGACGCGTGCCGGTGCCCTGGCGGCTGGTGATCCTCGGCGACGGGGACGAGCGGGGCCGGCTCGAGGCGCTGGTAACCGCCCTCGGCGTGGAGGAGGTCACGTTCGCGGGCTTCCGCCAGATCGACGAACTGCCCTGCTACTACGGCCAAGCGGGAGCGTTCGTGCATCCCGCGCTCCAGGATCAGTGGGGCCTTGTAGTCAACGAGGCGATGGCCTCCGGGCTGCCGGTCCTCGTCTCGCGCACCGCCGGCTGCGCCCGCGACCTCGTCGAGGAGGAATGCTCCGGGCTCCTCTTCGATCCGGCCGACGGCCAGGGGCTGACCGCACTCCTGGTGAAGCTCTCCTCCGACCCGCTGCTCCGCTCCCGCCTCGCTGCCGGCGCGCGCCGACGCATCGCCGACTGGGGTCTGGAGCGGTTCTGCACCGGTCTCCTCGCCGCCAGCCTCTGGGCCATCGAGACCGCCCGGCGACGTCGCGGGTCCGGCTCCGCGCTCGCTGCCGCACTCCGGGTGCGAGACCTCGCGCGCAAGCACGAAGCGTTTACACGCCTCCCGTAGGCTCGCCGCGCCACCGGGCAGCTATACTCCTCGCCATTCGACGGTCGATCGGGCGACCGGGCGGGAGGACGGCGGGCGCGCATGAGAACTGCTGGGGTCGCCTTTGCGCTCTCCCTGACCGCCGCCCTGGCGCTGACTCCGCTCGTTCGCGGCCTCGCCCGGCGCCTGCAGCTCTTCGACAGCCCGGGGACACGGAAGCTCCACACCGCCCCGGTGCCCCGGATCGGCGGGGTCGCGATCGTCCTGGCGTTCTTCGCGCCGCTGGTCGGGCTCCTCCTGATCGAGACCGATCTCGGCGGGGCCTTCCTCGAGGATACCCAGCGCGTCGCCGGCCTCTTTGCCGGCGGCCTGGCGATCGCGACGCTCGGCGTCTACGACGACCTCCATGGCGCCACCGCCCGCGAGAAGCTGGCGGTGCAGCTCGTCGTGGCCCTGCTGATGTATGGGCTGGGTTTCCGGATCGAGCTCCTGGCCAATCCCTTCGGCGCGGACCTCTCCCTCGGCTGGCTGGGGCTGCCGCTGACGCTCTTCTGGATCGTCGGGGTGATCAACGCCCTGAACCTGATCGACGGCCTCGACGGCCTGGCCGCGGGCGTATCGCTCTTCGCGATCGGGGTGATGCTGGTCACCGCCTGGTTCCAGGAACAACCCTTGATGTTCCTCTTCGGCGCGGCGCTCGCCGGCGCGGTGCTGGGGTTTCTCCTCTACAACCGGAACCCCGCCAGCATCTTCATGGGCGACTCCGGGAGCATGTTCCTGGGCTTCGTCCTCGCCACCACCGCGCTGCAGACCAACCAGAAGTCCTCGACCGCGGTGGCGCTGCTCACCCCGATCGTCGCCCTGGGCCTCCCGATCCTCGACACCCTGCTCGCCATCGCCCGGCGCGCCGCCCGGGGCAGGCCGCTCTTCGGCGCGGACCGGGAGCACGTCCACCACCGCCTGCTCGGCCTCGGGTTGTCCCAGCGCCAGGCGGCCCTGGTCCTCTACGGCTTTTGCGTCTTCCTCGGGCTGGTCGCGCTCGCGCTGACCTTCGCGAACGGGATGGAGACCGGGCTCCTGCTCGCCGTCCTCGCCGTCGCGACGGTCACCCTCGGCCGGAAGCTCGGCTACTTCCAGGTCTCGCTCCTCTGGAGCCTGGCGCCGCTCCGCCGCCGCAACCGGCTCCGCTTCGAGCGCGTGCGGGAACTGGGCGCCGCCATGCACGGCGCGGCCGATCGGTCGAGCGTGATCGCGCTCCTCCCCCAACTCGCGGCGATCGTCGGCGCAGAGTCGGTCCGCCTGGTCTTGCCCGCGCCCAAAGGCGCACGGGGACCGGCGGATCCCCTCGTCGTGCGCTTCCCCGTACCGACTGCGGTGGAGGAAGTGGCGGTCGAGGTGACGTGGACCGATGATCGCGCCGAAGTGGGCCGCGACGACGAGCTGGTGATCGAGCTGTTCTGCCGGGCCCTCGGGCCGAGCCTCGATCGCCTCGCCGCCGAGCGCGTCGCCGGCGAAGTCGCCGGCTAGGGTGATCGATGCGGATCCTGGTGGTGAACCAGCACTACTGGCCGGAGCTGGCAGCGACGGCGCAGCTCCTCGCCGACCTGTGCGAGGACCTGGCCGCCGCCGGACACGAGGTCACCGTGATCGCCGGCCAACCCGCCTATCGCAGCTCCGGGGGCGGGTTCGAACGGCTCCCCGCGCGCGAGGAGCATCGCGGCGTCCGGATCCGCCGGGTCTCCGCCTATGCGCCGCTCCGACGTACGATCGGCCGGCGACTTCTGCACTACGGCTCGTTCTTCCTGCTCTCGCAGCTCGAGGCCTTACGACTGCCCCGGTTCGACGTCGCGCTCGTCCTCTCCACCCCGCCGCTCTTGCTCGGCCTGGAGGGCGGCCTGCTCGAGCTGTTGCGGGGAACGCCCTTCGTCTACTCGGTCCAGGACCTCTATCCCGACATCGCGCTGAAGCTGGGCGTGCTCCGGCCCGGCCCGCTGGCCGGTGGCCTGGGCAGGATCGCCGACCACCTCTACGGCCGGGCCACCAGGCTCGTCGCGCTCTCCCGCGGCATGGCCGCGCGGCTCGAGGCGAAGGGCGTCGAGCGGCGCCGGATCGCGGTCATCCCGAACTGGGCCGACACGGAGCAGCTCCGGCCGCTGGAGGGACCGAGCCCCTTCGCGGTGGAGCACGGCCTTCAGGGCCGGTTCGTGGTCCTTTACTCCGGCAACGTGGGGATGAGCCAGGGACTCGAGCGGCTCCCCGAGGTCGCGGAGCGGCTCGTCGACCGGCCGATCGACGTGGTCGTGGTCGGCGATGGCAATGCCCGCCCGGGCCTCGAGCGCGAGGTTCGGGCGCGGGGGCTGAAGAACGTCCGGCTGCTCCCACCGCAGCCCCGGTCCCGGCTGAGCGAGGTGCTGGCGACGGGCGACCTCGGGCTGGTGACGATGCGCGGAGGCCTCGACGCCGAGCTGGTGCCGAGCAAGCTCTACGGGATCATGGCGGCCGGCAGGGCGACCTTGGCCGCGGTCGGGGACACGACGGAGGTCGCCCGGGTGCTGCGGG
>JAEZJH010000413.1 GCA_023436385.1 Pseudomonadota bacterium | reverse complement strand
CGGAGTGTGGCGACCACCCTCCTCCTTCGACAGCACGTAGATCTCCGCCTTGAACTTCTTGTGCGGCGTGATCGAGCCCGGCTTCGCCAGCACCTGGCCGCGCTCCACGTCCTCCCGCTTCAGGCCGCGGAGGAGGAGACCGACGTTGTCGCCCGCCTGCCCCTCGTCGAGGAGCTTGCGGAACATCTCGACACCGGTGCACACCGTCTTCTGGGTGTCGCGGATGCCGACCAGCTCGACGTCCTCGCCCACCTTGACCTTGCCGCGCTCGATCCGGCCCGTGGCCACGGTGCCGCGGCCCGAGATGGTGAACACGTCCTCGACCGGCATCAGGAAGGGCTTGTCCAGGGGCCGCTGCGGCGTGGGGACGTACTTGTCCACCTCGTTCATCAGCCGCTGGATCGCCGGCTCGCCGATCTCCGACTGGTCGCCCTCGAGGGCCGTCAGCGCGGAGCCCCGGACGATCGGGAGGTCGTCCCCGGGGAACTCGTACTCCTTGAGGAGTTCCCGCACCTCGAGCTCGACCAGGTCGAGGAGCTCGGGGTCGTCGACCATGTCGCACTTGTTGAGGAAGACCACGATGTACGGCACGCCCACCTGCCGGGCAAGCAGGATGTGCTCCCGGGTCTGGGGCATCGGGCCGTCGGCCGCGGAGACCACCAGGATGGCGCCGTCCATCTGCGCCGCGCCGGTGATCATGTTCTTCACGTAGTCGGCGTGGCCCGGGCAGTCGACGTGGGCGTAGTGCCGGTTCTCGGTCTCGTACTCGACGTGCGACGTGGCGATGGTGATGCCGCGCTCCCGCTCCTCCGGCGCCTTGTCGATGGCGTCGTACGCCGTGAACTTCGCGAAGCCCTTCTGCGACAGGACCTTCGTGATCGCGGCGGTGAGCGTCGTCTTCCCGTGGTCCACGTGACCAATGGTGCCGACGTTCGCATGCGGCTTCTTGCGTTCGAACTTTTCCTTGGCCATCGCGCCTCCCTTACGACCCTGAAGATTTGGAGCCCTCGACCAGGATTGAACTGGTGACCTCGTCCTTACCAAGGACGCGCTCTGCCGACTGAGCTACGAGGGCATCTGTACCTGCAATACTGGAGCGGGAAACGCGACTCGAACCCGCGACCATCAGCTTGGAAGGCTGACGCTCTACCAACTGAGCTATTCCCGCACGAACCTCTTTGCGAAGAAGGTGATGGTGGAGGGGGAAGGATTCGAACCTTCGTAGGCGCATGGCCGGCAGATTTACAGTCTGCTCCCTTTGGCCGCTCGGGAACCCCTCCGCAATGATTCTTCTTCGACTTCCTCCTGGAGCTGGCGGCGGGAATCGAACCCGCGACCTTCCGCTTACAAGGCGGGTGCTCTACCAGCTGAGCTACACCAGCGAAGCGCTCCCCACGAGGACCGCCTCGATTTCCGTTCGACGCCAACCGCCCGTCGCGAAGTCGGGCCTTGTAGTGGAACCCGCGTCGGGTGTCAAGGACTAAGTCTTTCGTCCTTTCGCACCCGGCAACTCCCCCGCCCCACGTTCCCTTTCCCGGGCGCGGCGCTGCCTTGCGACCTCGTAGAGTAGCACCGCCGCGGCCGCGGAGGCAGAAAGACTTCCAACATTTTGCCGGGCCATGGGGATGGCCACGATCCGGTCGCAGGTGGACCGGACCAACGGGCGGATCCCGCTCCCCTCGTTGCCGATCACCAGGCAGAGCGGGCCGGTGAGGTCGACCCGATCGGCCGGCTCGCCGTCCATGTCCGCGGCCACCGTCCAGACGCCCGCGCCCTTCAGCTCCTCGAGCGTTCGCGCCAGGTTGGTCGCCCGCGCCACCGGCAGGTGGGCGGTAGCTCCGGCGGAGGCCTTTACCGCCGCCGCGGTGAGGGAGGCGGCGCGGTCCTTGGGGACGATCACCCCATGGCCGCCCAGGGCGTGGGCAGAGCGCACGATCGCGCCCAGGTGGATCGGGTCCTGGATCTGGTCGAGGGCGACGAGGAGCGGCTCCTCGTCGCGCCGCCGGGCGAGGGCGACGAGATCCTCCGGGTCGACGTAGCCGACCTCCGCCACCTCCGCCAGGACGCCCTGGTGCACCGCGGCGCCCGCGAGGCGGGCGATCCGCTCCCGCGGAACCCGTTCCACCCGCACCCCGGCGCCCCGGGCCAGCTCGAAGAGCCGGTCCAGGCCGTGGACGCGCACGCCCTCCGCCAACCAGACCCGCTCTACCGTCTCCGGCCGTGCGGCCAGGACCTCGAGGATCGGGTTCACGCCGTGGAGGATCACTGCACCGCCACCGGCAGCTGCACGAGCTCCTTGGTCCGCACGCACGCCTCGGCGGTGCAGACGAAGAAGGTCATGTCGGCCTCGATGTTTCCGGCGCCGGCGGCCTTCCCCTCGAACGGCACCTCGAACACCGGCCCCTCGGCCTCGACCCGCGCGTGATCGGCGTAGCCGAGCTCGCTCTTCGTCAGCTCGACCGGCGCGGTGGCGGAGAGCTTCGCCTTGAAGGGCGTCTCCGGCTTCACCTTCGCGCCCGCCTTCGGCTGCACGGCGAGGGTGACCTTGCCGGCCTCCCCGACCTTCACCTCGGCCGGCGCCCCGCTCTTCAGCGTGTAGAGGGACTTGGGGTTGTCGATGTCGAGCTTCTCGCCGGACGCGACCGCCGGCGCCTGGGCGTCGCTCGAGCAGGCCGCGAGGAGGAGGACCGAAGCGGCGGTGGCAAGGACGGTGCGGAACATGATTTCTCCCGAAAAA
>JAEZJH010000438.1 GCA_023436385.1 Pseudomonadota bacterium | reverse complement strand
GGGTACTCGTCGCGCCAGCCGTACTCCTCGAGGATCGCCTGGCCGGTGCTGATGATGCGGGCGCCCCTGGCCGCGAAGCCCGCCATCGACGGCTTCTCCCCCGGCCCGGCGTCGAGGGCGAAGATCGCGTCGGCGAGCGCCGCGGTGGGGAGGCCGGCGCCGGAGAGCTCGGCCACCGCGTCCTCGAACTCGCCGGAGGTGCTCAGGCCGCCGACCAGCACCTCGTCGGCGTCGAAGCGCCGGAGGAGCCGGGCCAGGGTCCGGCCGCGCCGGTCGCGCATGTCGAGGACCCGGGTCGGGCCGTCCGAGGGGAAGACCATCACCGTCTGTTTCGGCAGCCGAAGACGGGGGTTCAGGGCGGCGCCTTCGGTACCCCGGACACAGAGGGACGAGACCACCTCCCCCGGGTCCCGGGCGGCGAACACCCGCCCGCCGTGACGGAGGAGCGCCCGCGCCACGGAGAGGAGCGGCACGGCGACCTCCGTGCCGGAGCGCGAGGGGTACTCGCCCTGGCCCACCGCCAGCCCCACGGGCCGCCGTTCGCCGACCGGGCAGATGTTCTGGACGTCGAGGATGAGGAGGGCCCTCGCCATGTCTGCCTCCGCCGTACGGGGGAGGATGGCGACGGTCCGATTCGCTTTCACGGGTTGTCTTGCACGCGCGGCCGGCGGGCCGGAGCCCGGGGGAGCCGCGAGGCGCCTGGCTACCGATCGTCCGGAGGAGCGGGAGAGGGTGAGGAAGTGGGTGGGAGAGGGACAATATTCAGGGACTGTTTGAGGCCGCAGCCCTCGGCACTCTCTCCACGCACAGCTCTTGCGCCCGGTACTCGGTCAGGTGTCTTCGGTCGAGGGGCTGGTGCCGTCGCTCCTGAGGCGGCCGTCGCGGACGCGGCGGAACTGGGGCTGACGAAGGCCGCCGCGAAGCACGGGATGCCGGGCAGCACCCTGTGCCGGTGTGTGAAGAAGAAGCCGGACAAGTCGACTAGGAGCGCCTCGCCACCGGCTCGCGAGTCGGCCGCGGCGAGGCGGGCCAGAGAGGGCGAACAGGCGCCGCCGCCTGACCAGAAGCCGGGGAGCACGAGCCGCCCGGGGGAGCCCGCCCGCCGACGCGCAGCCGGCGGCGGATTCCTCGACCCCGAACCGGCGCCCGGCAAAGCGCTACATGCCGAACCAGATCGCGCAGGTCGTCGAGGACGCAGCGCGGGACGGCGTGAGCGGGGCGGCCACGAAGCACGCCTGCAGCCGCCTCGCGGTCTACGCGTGGCTTCGAAAGGTGGAACGGGCCGCGGCCGGCGAGGTCCCGTCGCCGACCAGCGGTCCCGCGCAGTCGGAGTTCGAGGTGCAGCGCGACCGCCAGATCCCCGATGAGTGGAAGCGACAGCCGGGCATTGGGCCGAGCAAGATCCGCAACCAGCTTCCGGCGGTAGCGCACGTCAGCAGCGGAGGCTCGTCCGACTGCAGTCGGACTTGCGTTCCGGCGTGGGACACGACCCTGCCGGGGCCGAAGGGAAGCGCTCGGGCGGTGCGTCGTAAAGTATGACGGCGATTGATGCCCGGGGTGGAGCCTTCGCCGTCCGTAAATCCTCGGCTGCGGAGCCCCCGGGCAGGTGGGAATGATGAGGAACTGGGCGCTATTCGCGTGCCTGATCGGTATTTCGGGACTCGCATTTCCTGTTACCGCGCAGATCATCTCCGATCACGGCCGGGTTGCCATTTCAAGCACCCATTTCGTTCACGATGAGCCCGATCCCTTGGGAAGTTGGCGACTCTGCCTCCGCGAGGTTTCGGATCCGACCAAATGTGTCGTGGTTTCGAACAGCCCCGAGGCGGTGGAGTTGGATACCTACTCGTCCTGGACGGCGTGGGCGGACTACTACGGTTCGGGTAACGTCATGGTCTACCAATCGCGCCAGGTCACAGCGTACACGAACACGGCGGACTACTGCGAAACAATGCCCTCGGTTAGCGGCGTCTATGTCGCTTGGCAGTCCGCCCGCATCGCTGCAGGAGGCTCGCCACCGCACGATTGGGATATCGAGGTTGTCGATCACCTCGGAAAGACGGTCATCTGGTCCTTTAGGGCCACGACCGATGACATGTTGCCGAGCATCCACGCTGATTGGGTATGCTTCCAAAGCCGCCATGACCCGGCCAGTACGCAACCACCCCACAATCCGCGAATCTGGTGCGCAGAAATCGGCAAGCAGGTGTACTCGGTGGGAACGACCGCCGCCTGGCGGCGGGCGCCGCACGCGGAGGGCGGCAAGGTTGCCTACGAGGAGTGGGATAGCAACCGCTGGACCATCAAGTACAACTCCCTAAGCGACCTGGGAGCCGACGGCACGCTGATCGAGAAAATTGACGAGCTCGGATGTGAGGCGCTTCTCCAGCCCCGGGTTGGCGGCGGCCCAACCGGAAGAGTGATTCTCTTCAGTGGGAGAAACTGCAGCGCTGGTCAGCACCCCTTGTTCGTCGCCTACCTCGATCGGCCGGAAGAAGTGCCTGTGTTCATCGACGAATTGGGCTGGCAGGTTGACGACGATGAATTCCTCCACGAAGGACGTCCCCCGTACGACATCGACGGCCTTCGAGTCGTTTACGCCAAGTACGATCCTCATCTCGGCCTGTCGGGCGCCTACCAGATCCGGACGTACGAGGTTCCCTAGCCGTTTCTCCGGAGGCAACCGGCGAATGCTGCCGGCGGCTTATCCGGGCCCCGGAGGGTTCGATGGGCGCGTACGGTCGTCTTCTCGCGGCGGGGCTGGCGTCTTGCCTGGCAGCGTGCAGTTGCGAAGGTGAATCCGGGAGTTTCCCTCACACCGGAGGAACTGGAGGCGTGGGCGGCTGGGCGGTCGATTGCGACGGAGACGGAGATGGCAGCTTCGCACCGCGTTGCGGAGGAGATGATTGCGATGACGAAGACGCCGCTATCAATCCCCACGCATCGGAATCGTGCGACGGCCGGGTCGACGATGATTGCGACGGATTTGTCGACCAAGGATGCGCGTGTATCCCGGGGGAGACCCGGGTCTGCTATCCGCCGGGCGTAGAGTCCTTCACGAGATGGGTCGGGGTCTGCGCCGACGGGCACCAGCGCTGCGGAGTGGATGGGACCTGGGGGGCGAAGTGCGAGGGCGCGGTAGTGCCCGGCGAGGAGGGCTCCGCCTGCGACGGCGTGGATCAGGACTGCGATGGAGTGGCCGACGGCGAACTTCGGAATCGTTGCGGGGCCTGTGGTTCGGAAGGGGAGGAGGTCTGCGGCAACGGCCTCGATGACGACTGCGACGGGAAGTTCGATGAGGCGGATCTCTGCCGGGTTCATTGCGGCGGCGTCGATCCCGAGTCACCACCCCAGAGCCTGGGCTGCTGCGTTGCCGATCCGGATACCTTCTCGCTAGTGCCCGTCCCCATGCGCCATTCGCGAGCATGCGTCGAGTGGGAGGGCCTCCCCGCCTGCGAGAGCCAGGCCCGTGAATGCGTGGATCTGGACGGGGATCCGATGACGACCTGCGTAAAGACCTGCTTCGCGTCAGACAACGCGGAGACACGCTGCGTATGCGGCCGCGACGACGGCGGCCCGGAGCCGGTGGCGGATCCCGGCTGCGGTTTCGAGACGCCTTGCGTGTTCGAGGATTGCGCCGATCGAACCCGGCAGCCCTGCTACTCCGGACCGCCGGCGACCCTCGGGGTCGGGGTCTGTCGGGGCGGGCACTCCGACTGCCAGGTGGGGCCGGGTGGCCGCAGAGCGTGGAGCGCCTGCGAGGGCGAGGTCGTCCCGGGGTTGGAGGAATGCGGTAACGGTCTCGATGACGACTGCGACGGGGAGATCGACGAGCAGGATGGCCGGACCGGGCGCCGGTGCGTAGTGGGGGCGGCTTGTGGACCGGAGTCGGAGGAGAGCTGCGGAAACGGACTCGACGATGATTGCGATGGGCTGGTGGATGAAGGCTGCGTACCCGGGCAGTTTCGCCAGACCTGCTACCGGGGCCCGGCCGCGACCCGGGGAATAGGTGCCTGTCGCGACGGCGAGCAGGAGGCTATCAACGGCCGCTGGGGCCCTTGCATCGGCGATGTGCTGCCGGGACCCGAGGTCTGTGGCGACGACATCGATGGCGACTGTAATGGGCTCGGCGGGCCGGGTGAACCCGAGGATCGGGGGTGCCCGGGTCCACCGGGCATGGAGACCTGCAACGGCGTCGACGACGACGGCGACGGACTCGCGGATGAAGGTCTTGCCAATGCCTGCGGCTCCTGCTCCGGTACTTGCTATCAAAAGCGATTCGAGCGGCCAGCCGACTGCGAGCAACGCCAGGACGAGCGGTGCATAAACGTGGAGGCGGCCGGGGGAGACCCCGAAACAATAACGCTGGCCCGGGATAAGCGGGTCGCAGGATGGGATCACATCCTCTACTTGCAGACGCGGGAGTCGGCCCTTCATGCAGGCTGGGGCAAGCTGGTTCAGGTGGATGCTGATCGCGGCGAGGTGCGGTGGATAGCGCCCACCGGGGGCCGGCAGGTAAGCCAGGTCGCGGTGGGACTCGATGGGTCGGTTTGGGTCGGACACAGTTCACCCTATGGACCGGTCGGCGATCCCGCTTGGGCCAGCGACGAAGAGACGCCGCTGGTACACCTCGATGTCCGGGGTAATCGGCTTTGCAAGTTGGTCCTTCCTGGGCGGATCGGAGGGGTCGTTGCCGACGAGCGTGGCTATGTCTGGGTTACGACCGGCTATCGTTACGGAGACACGGTGGATCCCTCGAATCCCCTGCGGCACCATCTCTACAAGCTCCACGGCACGCGTGTGCGCAATCTCCGGGCAGACGGTGGACCCTGGCCCGATGGCGAACCCCGTTGCGAGGTCATCGACCTCGTTCCAGGCGATCCGGAAGACGCCCTCGACATCGGTTGGCCGGTGAATCGGATTGTTCTGGATGGGCGGGGAATTCTGTGGGGTCTAGCCCAGTGGGTCGATCCTGCATCCCGGGAGAACGGATGGATTCTGCGGCTCGATACCAGCACCTTGGACTTCGAGTGGATAGGAACCTCCGGTGGCCGTGATCTGTGCGTGGCGGTTGACCACCGACCCTGGACTCTCGATCCCTATGCCGCACGCGGCGGGGGCCTCGTCCGGTTGGATGCCGATGGTCCTTATGAATCTGGCATGAAGCCGTATCCGTCTCGTTTTGATCACGAGCTTGTCGTTCCCAACACAAGCACGTACCTGTCCACCGGCTTCGATACGTTCGAGGTGCTTTGCTCCGGCTCTGGGCTGATCGTGGCCATGGGCGATCACCCGATTGAAGACCCTTTCTGGTTCGATCCGGCGAGCGAAGCGCAAGGGGTCCTGTCGATTCCGAGCGATGTGACGCCGGATACCTATCTCGAACACCAGGGCATAGCCGAGGACCGGAACGGGTTCGTCTGGGTGCCCGTTTGGCGCGAGGGCCGGGACGCGCCGCATTCCCGCGACAACCCCCGGCTCTTGCGTCTTGATACGCGTAGTTTCACCTGGGACACGTTCCCGCTTCCGGCGAACCTCTTCCTGATCGCGGGGGCGAGCGACGACCTCGCCGGCGCCGCGACCATCCGTCGGGCCGCCAGCACGGGTCGCTATGAGGCGATTTTCGACGCGGGCTGGGCCACGGTCGACTGGCGGAGCTTCGACTGGGCAGAGTTGGTACCCGCCGGCGCTTCCGTAGAGGCGACGCTCCGTTTTGCGGCCACTCGGTCGGGGCTCGACTCCACGTCGACGGTCTGCGCCTTCGCCCAACCGCCCGCGAATCTCGAAACGTGTGCCGGCGCAGACGGGAACCGGTACGTCTCGGTCGAACTCACGCTTCGCCCGGGCGAGGGCGGCGAGTCGCCGGCGGTGAGGGACCTCACGCTGGGATGGACGAGGCCATGAAAGCACGGATTGTCGGAGAACGGATTTTCGCGCGTTGGCCGAACGCGCTGGTGGGGCTGCTCGCCGTGATCGGCGCCGGGGCCTGTGAAGACGACCGGATCGATCCGGAACGGCCAATCTTGCGCTTCGCGCCCGAGTCCCTCGAATTCGGGCCGGTCTTCGTGGGCGAGACACGCGAGCTCGTGTTCCAGGTTGCGAACCACGGGCGTGTCGAGGCCGACTTGCGGGTGGGGGACCTCCCGGATTGGCTTGTAGCCGAGCCGGAGCAGATCCGGGTGTCGCCCGGAGGCCAGAGCGCGACTGTCTTCTCCTTTCGTCCCGGGAAGGCCGGGGCCGTCCGGGCCATGATCGCCCTGGTCGGATCCGATGCACGACTGGAGGTCGCGGTCGCCGGGCGCGGCATCGAGTACCGGTTCGTCGCGCCGGAAGCCCTCGATTTCGGCGAGGTCCGCGTCGGTACGCCGGCAACGCATTCGCTCTTGGTCGAGAGTCGCTCGGAGGGCACGATCCGGATCGAGCCGTCGGTTCGGGCGGCCCATGGCGATTTCTCGGCCCCGCCGGTGGTCTCCTTGCCTCCTGGTGCCCAGGTCGAGGTTCCGATCCGGTTCGTGCCGACGTGGGCCGCCGAACGGCGCGGTGAGCTTATCCTTCGGCCCTGCCCCGATTGTGAGGGGACGTCTGTCTCGCTGTACGGGCGCGGCGTGGCCGAGGTGATCGACGCCGTACCGAGGTACCTCGGCTTCGGCGAGGTCCCGCCGGGCGAGCGGAAGACCTTGACCGTCCGTCTCTCCAACTTCGGTGACGCTTCGACCTCACTGGTGTCGGCCGCCCTGCTACATGCCCCCGGGATGCCCTTTGAACTCGGCGCCATCACGCTCCCGCGGTCGCTCGAGCCCAATGAATCCCTCGAACTCGCGGTTACCTTTGCTCCGGCACATGTGGTTGAGGCGACGGGAACGCTGCGCCTCCAGGCGGGGGCGTCGGTCGTCGACGTAGAACTGGCCGGGCGCTGCCTTCCGGTGCTCCTGGCAGCGGCCCCGGCAAGCCTCGATTTCGGCGCCGTTTCGAAAGGAACCTCGACCACCCGTACCGTCCTGATCCATCGGCTCGGGCAGCAGGCCGCCACCGTGACGTCGCTCGCCATTGAAGGCGCAGGTGTGTTCACGGCCACGAACGGACGAGAGTTGCCGGCGGAGGTCGGCGAACCTCTCGAGGTGGCCGTGGTCTTTGCACCAACGGCGGACGGACCTCTTGCCTCGGAACTCGTCGTCCGGAGCGACCCCGGGCCGCAGATGCTTCGGGTGCCGTTGTCCGGGCGCGGATTCGATGGTCCGCCGTGCGAGCTGGCCATCGTTCCGAATGCCCTGCGGTTCGGCCTCGTGCCGACGGGCGAAGTTCGCCGGAGGGAGGTGTTGATCGAAAACGTGGGGGCTACCGCGTGCCCGATCTGGGACCTGGCTCTGGATCCGTCCGGAGATTCGGATTTCATGCTGGTCGAGCCGGCTTCGACGGAGGCGCTACTTGCCGCCGGGGAATCGCTGCGAGCGGTGATCGAGTTCACACCTGCGGAACCTCGCCTCGTACCCCAGGGCACCGCCCTGACCTTCTCCGCCCACCCAGCGAGCCGTCCGCCGGTCCGGGTTCCGATCACCGGACATGGAACGGCGCTTCGCGTGCTCGCCGACCCGGACCCGCTCGACTTCGGGCGCGTTCCGATCGGCGGAAGGGCACTCCGCTCGCTCGACGTGCGCAATGAAGGGGAGCGAATGGTCCGCATCGAGGCGATCGAACTGGCCGGCGGTGATTCTGCCGCCTTTGGCCTCGAGTTCCTCCCGCCGGTCGGGTATTCGCTGGCTCCTGGGGCGGCGTTCTCCGTGCCGGCGATCTTCACACCGGCGGCGACCGGGAGACACCGAGCGGAACTCGCCATTTGGATCGAGGATCAAGGCGAACCGGTCTTGGCGGGGTTCGTCGGCGAGGGTGTCGAAGAGCCCTGCGGTGAGGCCTGCCGGCCCCAGGCGAGTTGCCCGGGAGACCGCATCGTCCACATCCACGAGGCCGTGGAGCTCCGAGGCGCCGGTATCGACGCCGATGGAGGACCCCTGACCTGCGCGTGGGCCGTAGTGGCTGCACCGGTGGGGAGCGCGCCGGAAATCGAAGTCCTCGACGGTTGCGTGGCGCGGTTTCGACCCGACGTCGTAGGACGGTATCGGGTCGAGCTTTCCGTGTCCGACGGGACGGGAGAGCGGTCGGCCTGCGACCTGACCGTCGAAGCGGTGCCGCTGCCCCCGCTCTGGATCGAAACGGTGTGGAGCGGCGACGATGACGTGGACGTGCACCTCTTCCACCCCGGCGCGGGCGACCCCGGGACGGCGGCGGCGTGGTTCCACCCGGTCTACGACTGTCACTTCAGCAACCTGGCGCCCTACTGGGACGGCGCGTCGCGGGACGACGATCCCTTCCTCGATCGGGACGATCGGACGGGACGGGGCCCCGAAATCGTTTACATCGGCTCGCCCAACACGGAGCATGATTACGTCGTCGGCGCCCACTGGTTCCAGAGCGCCAACGGCAATCCCTCGCAGGTCGTGAGAACGCGAATCTACTGCGGGGGCGTGCTCGTGGCCGAGTTGGAGACGGCGCTCGAGGGGCCGGGTCTCGCCACGGTCATCGGAGCGATCCGGTACACCTCGACCGAGACTTGCACGTTTACGCCCGATGGACGGGTTCTGGGCGTCGACCCGTGACGCGAATCACCCGGGCTTGCCGGCGGGCGCCCCTGACCCCGGGCGCGGGAAGCAATCGGGACGGAGGTCACCACGCCGCCGGCTTGTAGTCTTTCAGGAACTGCCCCCACATGTGTTCGCCGGTGTTGAGCCCGTGGAAGAGCGGGTCGAGGACGCGGGCGGCGCCGTCGACGATGTCGAGGGGCGGGGCGAAGCCGTGTTCGGCCTGCTTGCGATCGGAGATCGCCGCCGGGTCCTCGTCGGTGACCCAGCCGGTGTCGACGGCATTCATGTGGATGCCGTCGCGGACGTAGTCGGGGGCGGAGGTGCGCACCAGCATGTTGAGGGCGGCCTTGGCCATGTTGGTG
>JAEZJH010000420.1 GCA_023436385.1 Pseudomonadota bacterium | reverse complement strand
CCTCTGCACCGTCTACGACCGGCGGCCGGCGATCTGCCGGTCGTACGCGGCGGACTGGCTCTGCGAGGCGATCGCCGCGCCGACCCTCGACGAGCGGGTGGCGAACTACCACCGCATCTTCCAGCTCGTGGACGAGGCGGAGCGTGTCCGGGCCTCCGGCGTCACCTCGATGCGGGCGGCACGGGCCGGAGGGCCCTGCCGGCGCTGACCCCATCGCTCCGCTTGCCTTTCGCCGGCCGCGGGGCTAGGCGAGGCGCCCTCCGGGCCGCGCGTCTGCGTCCCCCGGGGAAGAAGGGCGGCGGTCGTGAGGGAAGCAGAGCGATTCTTCGCGGGGCTCCCGCAGCACTCGATCCGTTTGGGCCACGAGCGGATCGGCGCGGCGCTCGAGGCGCTGGGCCGGCCCCAGGGCCGGTTCCCGGCGGTGCTGGTGGCGGGGACCAACGGCAAGGGCTCGACCTGCGCCTTTCTCCACGCGGTGCTCTCCCGGGTCCACGGTCCGGGCCTGGTCGGCCTCTACACCAGCCCGCACCTCGTCTCCTTCCGCGAGCGGATCCGGATCGGCGAGGAGCCGGTGGCCGAGGAGGCCCTCGACGACGCGGTGGCGCGGCTCCTCGCCGCCTATCCCGCCGCCCGGGATCCGGCCCACCCCGACTCGCTCACCTTCTTCGAGGCGGCCACCGCGGTCGCCTTCGATCTCTTCGCCCGGGCCGGCGTCCCGATCGCCGTCCTCGAGGTGGGGATGGGCGGCCGGCTCGACGCCACCAACGTCCCCGGCACGCGGCTGGTCGCCACCGCGGTGACCCGCCTCGGCCTCGATCACGTCGAGCACCTGGGCGGCTCGGTGGCGGCGATCGCCGGCGAGAAGGCGGCGATCGCCCGGCCCGGCGTGCCGCTCGTCTCCGCGCCCTTGAGCCCGGAGTCCCGGGCGGTGCTCGAGGAGCGGGCGAGGGCGGTGGGCGCGCCGCTCGTCGAGGTCGGCCGCGACGTGCGCATCGAGGATGGCGAGGGTGGCCTCGTCTACCAGGGCACCCGCTGGCGGCTCGGGGGGATCCGGATCGGGCTCCGCGGCGCGCACCAGCACGAGAACGCGGCGGTGGCCCTGGGGATCCTCGAGGCCGCGGAGGACGCCCTGGGCGTCGATCCCGCGTCGGCCCGGGACGGTCTCGCCGTCGCTCGCTGGCCGGGCCGTACCGAGGTAATCGGGGAGCGCCCGCTCGTGGTCCTCGACGGCGCCCACAATCCCGACGGCGCCCGCGTGCTCGCCGAGACCGTCCGCTCGGAGTGGCCGGAGGAGAAGTTCCAGGTGGTCTTCGGCGTGCTCGGCGACAAGGACCGCCGGGAGATGATCCGGACGCTGGCGCCGCTCGGCGTGGCGATCCACGTCTGCGCGCCGCCCTCGCCCCGGGCCGTGCCCGCGGCGGAGGTGGCCGGCGAGATCCGGCGGCTCACCGGCGTCGAGGCGATCGCCCACTCGTCGGTCGAGGGGGCGGTGGAGGCGGCGCTCGCCCGGGCCGGCGCCGACGGCGCGGTGCTGATCTGCGGCTCGCTCTACCTGATCGGAGAGGCCCGGCGCCGGCTCCGGGGCGACCGCCCCGCGGTCTGACCCGGCTCGGCCACCCGGACCTGCCGCGCGAACGGCGGTTCGCTCCGCTTTTGGGGGGCCGGGGCCAGGTGCCCCGTGCGCTCGGCGGCGGGGCACGGGCCCGATCGCGATGCTAGATTGACGCCCCTGGAGGAGCCGCGCGGGAGCGGAAGCGGTGCGCCAGTCCAGAGAGGCCGATCCGGGAGCGAACGTCACCGTCGACGACGTGGACTTCAAATCCCTGTATCGAAAGACCAAGTACGAGGTGGTCACCGCCGATCGCTGGCACCTGGTGATCACGCGCTACCGGCCCGTTCCGCAGCCGTTTCCGCAGCCGATCTTCAACGAGCCGATGCTCCTGGTCCACGGGTTCTCCCAGAACCGCCACGCCTGGACCAGCGGCCAGTTCGTGAAGAACCTCCTCTTCTTCGGCGCCGACATCCACATCCTCGAACTCCGCGGCCACGGCAAGAGCTCGATCGCGCTGCAGCGGGACCGGGCCGCCGCCCACGGCACCCGCCTCCCCGACGACATCGACTACGGCTGGGACATCGACAGCTACTTCCTCTACGACATCCCCGCGGCGGTCGCCGGGGTGAAGAAGCTCTCCCGGCGCGACAAGGTCTTTTTCGCCGGGCACTCGATGGGCGGGATGCTCGGCTACGGCTACGCCGGGATCCACGACGACCTCGAGGGGCTCGTCACCATCGGCGCGCCCGCGGAGCTGGGGAAGGGCTTCCTCGCCCTCCGGCTCCTGGCGCTGGCCGAGCCGGCGCTGGGTCGGACGCTCGACTCCGCCCTGGCGACGTGGAACCTCCACCGGCAGGCGATGTGGCTCACCGGGCGGGCCGCCGGGCTCTCGCTCCGCGGCGTGAAGCTCGACGCGCTGGCCGACCGCTACCTGCCGGCGAGCGTGCCGCCGCGACCGCTGGAGTATCGCTACGCGCCGATCGACGAGATGCTCCGGTTCCTCGAGCGGCTGATGACGCCCGACAACGTCTTCGCCTTCGAGCGGCTCTCGCCGTACATCACCATCCTCACCAACCCGGCGCGGGTCACCACCGCCGACGTACGGTGGATCCTCCGCGAGGGCGGCGAGCGCGAGCCCCGGGGCGTGGTCGAGCAGTTCGCCCGCTGGATCCGCCGGGGCGAGCTCACCTGCTACCGCACCGGCTACGACTTCAAGCGCAACTTCCCGAAGATCCGGATCCCGATGGCGATCATCTTCGGCGACCTCGATCGCCTCGCCTCGCTGAAGAGCACCGCGGCGGTCTACCGCGCCGCGCGCTCCGAGTACCTGCTCTGGCGGCCGGTGAAGGGCAACAGCCACCTCGAGCTGACCATGGGCCACGACATCCGGCAGATCTGCTACGACATCAAGAACCTGATCGACTACGCCGCGAAGCACCGCGGGCGGCGGCCCTCGCTGCCGCGGCTCAGCGGTCCCTTCGCATAGCGCCCGCCCGGCCGCATCCTGGCCGCCCGGCGACCCCATGCTACAGTCCGGCGGGTGAAGGCCCGCTTCCTCGCCCTCTCGCTGCTCCTCGCCGTTCCGGTCCTCGCCCGCGGCGCCGCCGCGGAGAACCGGCTCGTCCGCCTCGAAGTGCGCCCCGACGGCGTTGGCGCCACGGTGGAGATCGAGGCAAGCGCGCCGCCCAGCTTCACCACCTCCTCCGGCGAGGACCGCCTGGTGATCGACTTCGCCGCGGCGCGGCTCGCCGGCATCCCCGCGGAGACGACCGGCGCGGGCC
>JAEZJH010000209.1 GCA_023436385.1 Pseudomonadota bacterium | reverse complement strand
GCAGAAGCCGTCGCTGAACGGGCCAGCGCCGGCGCCTGCCCCGGCCAAGCGTGCTCGGCGCCGCACCGGCGAGGCGGCCGCGTAGGCGTCCGCAGAAGTCCCTGGACTGGGCGACCAGTCTCGGCCATTCCTCACCCCGTCACGCGCGCGGGACCCCCGGGGTGAATGCCCTTGAGAAGCGGGGGGTGAATGGCCCTGAAAATCGGCACGGTGATCGCACGAGCTCAGGAGGAAAACATGAAACGTATCGGCCAGGCGGGCTTCGCCCTCGCCTCGGCTCTCTGCGGCTCGTTGGTCGTGCTGGCGGCCGGACCCGCACGCGGAGCGCAGTCGCCCCAGGTCCCCATCCCGGGCGCCGCGATCCCGCAGTTCGCCCAGCCGCTCCCGCAGCTCAACCTGGCCTGCGTCAACGGGGGAGCGGGCTGCACTGCGCCCGGGGGAATCCCGGCCTTCCTCGGGAACAAGGCGCTGACGGTTCGGATGTGCGAGTTCCAGGCGACGGTTCTCCCGCCGGGGACCTTCGCTCCCGGGGTCCAGCCGCTCACCTGGGTCTGGGGGTACCTGGTCGACCCCACCGGAACCAATACCTGCAGCCAGCTGGTCGATCTCTACAAGAACCCCGCCACCGGGGCGATGGACTCGTATCTGGGGCCGGTGCTGATCAGCAACCGCGGGGAGGGGTCGACCGACGTTACCTGGGTGAACGACCTGGGCGACGTGGCCTTCGACGGCTCACCGGGCACGCGCGTGCTCGCCTACAAGTACTCGACCGATCAGACCCTGCACTGGGCCGATCCGCTCGCACAGCAGGTCGACGGCGACTCGAACGAGTGCGAGATGCTGGTCGCCGTCTCCGGCTTCATCGACCCGCAGACGGGCCTCCCCCAGAACTTCCCGCCGCCGGGGCACCCCTGCTCGCTCAACTACGGCGAGGCTGCGCCGGCCCCGATCGCCGCGGTACCCCACCTCCACGGCGGCGAGCAGCCCGCGGAGATCGACGGCGGACCCGACGCCTGGTGGACCAGCGACGGGGACCACTTCGGACACAAGTACTACTCGTTCGACGGCGCCGGACCGAACGCCGCCCTCTACAAGTATCCGAACCTGCAAGAGGCGGCTCCCCTCTGGTTCCACGACCACACGTTGGGCGTCACGCGGCTGAATGTCTTCGCCGGCCTCGCTGGCACCTACTACGTCCAGGACCGCGCCCTGATCCCGACGGCGGCCGGAGGGACGTGCACCGCGAACTGCCTGCCCGCGAACCTGCCGCCGCTCTCCGAGGTGGTCCCGCTGGTGCTGCAGGACCGGATGTTCGACTCGAACGGCGAGCTGTTCTACACGGCCGACTCGGCGGGCGGGATCCTCTGGGCCACCAACCCCGAGCATCCATACTGGAGTCCCGAGTTCATCGGCGACGTGAACGTGGTCAACGGCAGGGCCTGGCCCTTCCTCCAGGTGCAGGCGCGGCGCTACCGGTTCCTGCTGATCAACGGTTCCGACACCCGGACCTACCAGCTCTCGCTCTCGGATCCCGTCGGCGCGAACGGGCCCAGGATGTGGGTGATCGCGACCGACGGCGGTTATCTCGACACGCCCACATCGGTGGGTCCCTCCAGTGCGATGAGCGACCTGATCATCCATCCCGGCGAGCGCTACGAGGTGATCATCGACTTCGCGAGCAACGGCAACCGCCGCAACGCCTCGACCATCGTCCTCGGCAACTCCGGCCGTACGCCGTTTCCGGGCGGGACCCCGCCGCAGGGATCGACGCTCGGGCGCGTGATGCAGTTCGTGGTCGCCCCAGGGGCGGTCGTCGATACCAGCTACAACCCGGCCAGCGGCGTACCGCTCCGGCAGGGACCGAACCAGATCCAGCGCCTCGTCGATCCCGCCACCGGCCGCCTGGCCGCCGGGGTGACCCCGGCCCGGACCCGGGTTCTCACGCTCAACGAGGTGCTCGGTCCGCCGCAGACGGTGCCCGATCCGGTCACGGGCGTGCTCACCCCCTTCCCCGGCGGACCGCTCGAGGCGCTCCTCAACAACACCCGGTTCAACGGGAAGATCGACGATACGGGGCTGCGGCCGGATTTCTCCACCAGCGTGGTCAATGGCACGACCACGCTGGCGTCCGAGGTATCGCGGGAGGGCGACGTCGAGATCTGGGAGTTCGTCAACCTCACCGCCGACGCGCACCCGATCCATCTGCACCTCGTGCAGTTCCAGGTTTTGAACCGGCAGCGGCTGAACGCCGGCCGATACACCCGGGTCTACGACGGTGCCTTCGGGAGCGGACCGGTGCCGCTTCCGACCGGATGTGTCGCGGGTGTCTTCTGCCCCGGGTATGGACCGCCGCTGGACTACGCAGCGGCCCTGAATCCGCTCTCCGGTGGCAAGCTCGGCGGCAACCCCGATCCGGCGCCGTTCCTCCAGGGATCGGTGCAGCCGCCTCTTCCTTCCGAGGCCGGCTGGAAGGACACGGCGGTCACCCTCCCCGGGATGGTCACCCGCTTCGCGGTCCGCTGGGCGCCGAACTCGCTGCCGACATCCACGGCGTCCGCGGGGCTCCACTTCCCGTTCGATCCCACCGGCGGCGCCGACGAGCCCGGCGAACTCGGGGACTTCAGCTACGTGTGGCACTGCCACATCCTCGAGCACGAGGACAACGAGATGATGCGTCCCGACTTCGTGACGCTGAATCCGGCGGCACCGCCGCGGGCCGCCCGGGAGCTGGTGCGGGGCGTCGACTACTAAGGCGCAGGTCTTCTCGATCGGGCAGCCGGAGCCACCGTCCGCAGGACGGCACGGTGCTCCGGCTCGCTCTGGTGCTGGCCGGTACCTTCGGGGCAGGGCGGCCTCACCCCGAGGACCCGGGCTTGACCGGCGTCGCCCGCTCGTATTCCATCGCCGCCCCCGTGCGCCCCGTCTTCGTGGAGAACCACGACTCCTTCTCGTGGAACGTGATCGACCGGCTCCCGTTCCCGCGGGAGCGGCTCACCCTAGTCGACGGCCGCGATCCCGCGGCGGTCCGGGCGGCGGTCGAGGAGGCCGACGCGCTGGTGATCGGCCCGGGGCCGCTCGACCCGCTGCGGCTCCCGGCCCTGCCCGAGGCGGTGCTCCGCGCCGCGGCCCGGCGGATCCCCACCCTCGGGATCTGCCTCGGCCACCAGGCGATCGGCGTCGCCTTCGGCGCCCGGCTGGTGCGTGCCGCGCCGGTCCACGGGAAGCGCTCGACGATCCGGTTCGCCGGGTCGCGGTTCTTCGCGGGGTTCGAGGGACCGCTCGCGGTGATGCGTTACCACTCGCTCGCGCTGGCGGAGGTGGCCCCACCGCTCCGGATCACCGCGGAGGCCGACGGTCTGCCGATGGCGGTCGAGCACGAGACCCTGCCGATCGCCGGGCTGCAGTTCCATCCCGACTCGTTCGGCACGGACCGCGGCGAGGAGCTGCTCGGCGCCTTTTTCGAGGCGGCGGCGTGAAGCTCTCGGAACTCGAGACGCTGCCGTCGTTCGCACTCCTGGGCCCCGGCTTCTCCGGCGCCGGCGCGTGGACGCTGGTCGCGCCGCTGGGCGAGGCGGGCCCGGCCGCGGTGACGGTGGCGGCGTACGAGGCGCGGGGGCGGGACGCCCTGGTCT
>JAEZJH010000247.1 GCA_023436385.1 Pseudomonadota bacterium | reverse complement strand
AAGCCTGGGGCCCAGGACCGCCGAGCCGGACTTGGCCTCCGCGAGGAGCCGCTCCATCCGCCGGGCCATCGCCTCCTCGCCCGCCCGGAGAAACTCCTCCCGGGCGGCTGCCGGCTCTCCCCGCCGTGCCAACGCCAGCCCCAGGTACCCCCGGGCCTTCCGGTGGTCGGGCGCGAGCTCGCAGGCGGCCCGGAAGGCCGCGACCGCGTCGTCCACGCGGCCGGCCTTGAGGTGGACGAGGCCGAGATTGATACGGAGGGCCGGCTCCCCGGGGTTGTCGCGGATCAGGTCGTCGTAGAGGGCGGCGGCGGCCTCGTGGGCGCCGCGCTTGAACTCGACCTGGGCGAGGAGGCTCCGGGCCCCCGGGTCGTCGGGACGGAGCGAGACGGCGGCGGCCAGCTCGGCACGGGCGCCGTCGGCGTCGCCGGCGCCGAGAAGGGAGCTGCCGCGCTCGAGGCGCAGGAGGAACTCGTCGTTCACGGTTGTCACCGCCGCCGGACCGGGCCGGCCTCACGCGGCCGAGATCACCGCCGCGGCTGTTCCTTGTACCGCTCGTAGAACCGGAGGACCCGCTCCACGTACTCGCGCGTCTCGGCGAACGGCGGGATGCCGCCGTGCTTCTTCACCGCCGCCGGGCCCGCGTTGTAGGCGGCGATCACCTTCACCAGATCGCCGTCGAACTCGTTGGTGAGCACCCGGAGGTAGCGCACCCCGCCGTGGATGTTCTCCCGGGGGTCGAGGATGTCGTCGACGTACATCATCAGCGCGGTCTGGGGCATGAGCTGCATCAGCCCCATCGCCCCGGCGTGGGAGACCGCGCTCGGGTTGAAGTTCGACTCCGCCGCCAGGATCGCCCGGGCCAGGGCCTCGGGGATCCGGTACCGGGCACACGCCTCGGTCAGGTACTCGTCGTAGTGCGGCACGTCCCGGGGGGTGAACGCCTTTCGGAGGGGCGTGGAGGCGGGCGCGTCGGTCCCCTCGAGGATCACCTTCACCCCGCCGTCCTTGAACTTTTCGTACCGGGCGCTCGACCGCTTGCCCTTGGGGACGTTGGAGAAGTGGATCACCCCGTCCTTGTCCGTCCAGGTGCGCACCGAGTCGGCACCGGCGGGGCCGGCGGGCAGGGCGAGGACGAGGGCGAGGAGAAGGAAGCGAGCGCAGGACATCCGGTCGAAGCCTCCGGGGGCAGGCGCACGGGAATGCGGAACGTACCACGAAGGATCGCCCTCCCGCAAAAATTCCACTCCCCACGCGAGCTTGCGGCTTGCGAGTGGGGGCCCGGACGAGTAGTAGGGGCGCGTCGAGGGGCGCGAGGTCGGGCATGACGGAACGGTTCGATTTCCTGGTGTTCGGTAGCGGCGTGGCGGGTCTCTCCTTCGCCTTGGAGGCAGCCCGGCACGGCACCGTGGCCATCCTCACCAAGGGCCCTCGCGACGAGGGCAGCACCAAGCGGGCCCAGGGCGGGATCGCCTCGGTGATCGACCCCAACGACTCCTTCGAGGCCCACGTCCAGGACACCCTCACCGCCGGCGCCGGGCTCTGCCGCCGGGACGCGGTGGAGGTCTGTGTCCGCGAGGGACCGGAGCGAATCCGCTGGCTGATGGAGCTGGGGGTGGCGTTCTCCACCCGCTCCGGCGGCGACCTCGACCTCACCCGCGAGGGCGGCCACTCCGCCCGCCGCGTGGTCCACGCCAGCGACCTCACCGGCCGCGAGGTGGAGCGGGCGCTCCTCGCCGCCTGTGACGAGCACCCCAACGTGCAGTTCTTCGAGCACCGGACCGCCCTCGACCTGATCCTCTCGACCCGGGCCGGCGAGCCCGGACCGAACCGGGTCCTGGGCGCCTACGTGCTCGACAACGCCACCGGTGACGTCCGGCCGATCCTCGGCAAGGTCACCATCCTGGCCACCGGCGGGGCGGGCAAGGTCTACCTCTACACGTCGAATCCGGACGGCGCGACCGGCGACGGCCTGGCGATGGCCTGGCGGGCCGGGGCCGTGGTCGCGAACATGGAGTTCTACCAGTTCCACCCCACCTGCCTGTTCCACCCGCAGGCGAAGAACTTCCTGATCTCCGAGGCGCTCCGGGGCGAGGGCGGCATCCTCCGTCGGAAGGACGGCACCGCCTTCATGCCCCACTACCACCCGATGGCGGACCTCGCGCCCCGGGACGTGGTGGCCCGGGCGATCGACGCGGAGATGAAGCGGACCGGCGACGAGAACGTGCTCCTCGACATGACGCACCTCGATCGCGCCTTCCTGGAGCAGCGCTTCCCGTACATCCGCGCCAATTGCCTCCAGTACGGGATCGACCTCACCGTCCAGCCGATCCCGGTGGTCCCGGCGGCGCATTACCAGTGCGGCGGGGTCCAGACCGACCTCTTCGGCCGGACCTCGATCGCCAACCTCTTCGCCGTCGGCGAGGTGGCCTGCACCGGCCTCCATGGCGCGAACCGCCTCGCCTCCAACTCCCTCCTCGAGGGCCTGGTGTTCGGCCACCGGGCGGCCGCCGCCGCCGCCCGGCTCCTCCCCGAGCAGCACGGCGTCCCCACGGTGCCGGAGTGGGAGGTCGGCGAGGCGGTGGAGCCCGACGAGGCGGTGGTGGTGAGCCAGAACTGGGACGAGATCCGGCGACTGATGTGGAACTACGTCGGCATCGTCCGCACCGACAAGCGGCTCCGGCGCGCCGCCGGGCGGCTCGATCTCCTCCGGGAGGAGATCCGCGACTACTACTGGCAGTACAAGGTGACCCGCGACTTCGCCGAACTGCGGAACATCGCCGACGTGGCGCACCTGGTGGTGCAGTGCGCCTCGCAGCGCCGGGAGAGCCGCGGGCTCCACTACACGCTCGACTATCCCGAGCGGCTCCCCGAGGCCCGGGACACGCTGGTGTCGCAGGGCGGCTGACCTCGCCGCGACTGGTTCGCCTCGATCGGCGAGCGCCGCGCCGTCGGGAAGGCGCCGTGAAGCGCCCCGCGAAGCGCCGGGAACGCTACCGCTCCACCGGTCGAACCCGGACCTTGCCCACCCCGCGGTCGAGGAGATCGAGCTGGCCGGCGAGGCTCTTCGAGACGTCGACGACCCGCCCCCGCACGAACGGCCCCCGGTCGTTGACCCGGCAGATCGCGCGCTCGCCGCTCTCGATCACC
>JAEZJH010000380.1 GCA_023436385.1 Pseudomonadota bacterium | reverse complement strand
TCTCCTCGTAGGAGAGCTCCTCGACGTGCTTGAGCAGGAAGGCCTCCCGGTACGTGGCCGGGAGCCGGGCGATCGCCGCCTCGAGCGCCCGGAGCTCTTCCCGTCCCGCCGCCCGCCGCTCGGGATCGGGCGCCGGGTCGTGGGTCCCGCCGTACTCCTCGTCCTCCGCTCCGCCCTCGCGCCGCTGCCCGGCCTTCAGCCAATCCCGGCAGAGGTTCACCGCGATCCGGAGCAGCCAGCTCTTCAACCTCGCGTCGCGCCGGAACGACCCCAGGCCCGAATACGCCCGGGCGAACGTCTCCTGTGCCAGCTCCTCGGCGACGGCGCGGTTCTGCACCATCCGCAGGCAGAGCCCGTGGATCGTGGGGCCGTGACGTTCGACCAACCGGCCGAACGCCTTGCCGTCGCCGGCCATGCACCGCTCGACCGCCTCGAGGTCGAGGGCCTCGACGATCTCCTCGTCCATGTCGCCCCAAGCATCGCCGTCCGGCGCTCGGTGCCCGGGCATGCTGCCGGGCGGCTCCCGTGACCCCGTGCGCCTCATCGGAAAGACGAAGAGGGGGTTCCGCGGTTACGGGGGATGCTAGCCCACGAACCGGGCGGGGCGGAAAGGCGCCGGAATCCTACCCCTTGCCCGCCGTACAGGAGCACGATGAACCCCGAGACGCAGCGCACCCCCCTCCTCCGCCTCCGGCGGGATCTCCAGGCCCACTTCCTCGAGCGCGACGAGGTGATCGAGGGTCTCCTCTGTGCCCTGGTGGCCGGACAGCACGTCCTCCTCCTCGGCCCTCCGGGGACGGCGAAGAGCGAGCTGGCCCACGAGCTGTGCCGGCGGATCGACGGGGCCCGCTACTTCCAGTGGCTCCTCACCCGCTTCACCACCCCCGAGGAGCTGTTCGGCCCGATCTCGCTCAAGGCCCTCGAGCAGGATCGCTACGTGCGCGTCACCGAGGGGAAGCTGCCCCGGGCCCACGTCGCCTTCCTCGACGAGGTCTTCAAGGCCTCCTCCTCGATCCTCAACACCCTCCTCACGGTGATGAACGAGCGCCGCTTCGACGGCGGCGACGGTCCCGCGGAGGTGCCGCTCTGCACGCTGGTCGGCGCCGCCAACGAGCTGCCCGACGACGACGAGCTGGGCGCGCTCTACGACCGCTTCCTCCTCCGCTACCAGGTCGAGTACGTGAAGGAGGACTACCGGTTCCTCCACCTCCTCGCCTCCCGCGAGCCGTCGACCCGGATCACCATGCCGCTCGCCGAGCTGGAGGAACTCCGCGCCCGGGCCCGGGCGGTGGAGGTGCCGGACGAGGTGCTGAAGGACGTCGGCGAACTCCGGAAGATCCTCGCCGATCGCGACGTCTTCGCCTCCGATCGTCGCTGGCGGCAGTCGATCGATCTCCTCCGGGCCCGCGCCGCCATCGTCGGCCGGGACCGGGTCGGCTGCGAGGATCTCGAGCTGCTCGCCCACGTGCTCTGGACCGAGCCGTCCGAGCGATCGCTGGTGGAAGAGGCGCTCCGGCAGCTGGCCCACGGCCACGAGGACGACGCCGAGCGGCTCCTCTTCCAGGCCCAGGAGATCGCCGAAGGCGCCCGGGGCCCGCACGAGGACGAGGACGAGGCCGATCGCGCCACCGTCGAGGCCCTGGCCAAGCTCCACGACCTCTCGCAGCAGCTGGACGGGATCCTGGTCGCCGCCCGGAGCCGTGGCCGATCCACCGAGCGCGTCGGCGCCTTCTGCGAGGAGGTGCGCGGGATGATCCGGACGCTCCTCGCCGAGGAGACGCCCGACCTGGCCCTCGAGCGCAACTAGCCGGAAGCGACGATGACCGACACGCGCCTCGTCGAGACCGACTCCTACGACCGCGCCGCCTGCTCCCGCGCCCTCCTCGCCACGCCCGAGGCGAAGGGGCTGGTAAAGCGGGGGTGCCGGGTGCTGCCCCACTTCGACGCGCTCGTCGAGGACCTGTTCGCCGTCGCCTTCAAGTTGGTGGTGCGGCTCCGGGAGGGGCCGCCGTCCACCGCACTCAACCGCCGCATCCTCGTGGCGGTGGCGAAGAGCCCGGGCCTCGTCGAGCTCCACGACTCCTGCTCGCTCGACGAGGCCCGCTCCGCGGCGGTGGCCCTGGCCCTGGCCCGCGCCACACTCGCCGAGGTGAAGAAGGGCGAGCTGTTCACGGAGGAGGAGCTGCTCGACCAGGCGGCGCTCCGGGCCGTGGAAGAGCGGCTCGACGCCCTCGAGGCGACCCGCGCCGCCCTCGCCGGGCGCGACGGGCCCCACGCCGGCCGCCTCCTCGCGCGGATCGAGGCGAAGCTCCGCCGCGCCCACGCCGACCGGGAGGAGATCGGGGCGCGGGTCCACGAATCCCTGGCGACCCTGCCGACCAACCTCGAGACCGGCCTCGAGCGCGTCGCCGCGGGGATCGCCGCCACCCTCGACGAGGAAGAGGAGCTGGCCCGGGGCTTCACCGACGCCGTCGGGGCCCGGGGGCCGGCCTCCGCCGCCGACCGGGTGGCCCTGGCCGACCGGCTCCGGGGGAGCGAGAAGCTGCGGAAGCTCGCCTCCCTCGCCGGCGCCTTTCGGCGGGAGGCGCTCGCGCTCCGGAAG
>JAEZJH010000022.1 GCA_023436385.1 Pseudomonadota bacterium | reverse complement strand
GAGAACCCGGTCATCGGGACCTCCGCCGGGACCCCGGCGGCGACCCGGGCGAAGACCTGGGAGTCGGTGACCACCAGCCGCGGCGGCCGGGCGAGGAGCCCGAGGGTCCGGGGGAGGTCGTCCTCCTTGGCCACCAGCGCCACCGCGTCGTGGTCGAGGACGTCGCGGATCGCCTGGACCTGCGGGAGGATCAGGCGGCCCCGGGGGGCCGCCGCGTCGATCGGCGTGACCAGCAGCGCCACCTCGCCGGGCCCGACGAGATCGCCCAAGAGCGAGGGGCTCTCCACGAAGCCCGCCGGCGCCGCGGCGAGGAGCGCGGCCTGCACCTCCTCCGCGCCGATCCCCCGGCTGGCGACGGTGCGCACCGTGGGGATCTTCTTCGCCGCCAACTCGGCGAGGATCGCCGGCGGCGGATCGCCCCGGTCGGCGTGGTTGAAGACCACCACCGCCGGGACCCCGCGCCGCGAAAGCTCGGCGAGGAGCCGCTCCTCGTGCGGGCCGAAGCCGTCGGGCTCGCAGCTGGCCACCACCACGCCCAGGTCGGTGCGGTCGAGGACCCGCTCCGTCTTCTGCACCCGGAGCGCGCCCACCTCCCCGACGTCGTCGACGCCGGCGGTGTCGATGAAGAGCACCGGGCCGAGGGGCCGGAGCTCCATCGGCTTCTCCACCGGATCGGTGGTGGTGCCGGCCAGGTCGGAGACGATCGAGACCTCCTGCCGCAGGATGGCGTTGAGAAGGCTCGACTTGCCGACGTTGCGGCGTCCGAAGATACCGATGTGGAGGCGGAAACCCTTGGGCGTCTGGAGTTCGGTGGTCATCGGCTGGGCGATCGGGCGTGCGTGGTAGGGGCCCGCGGCCGCCGCTACCGCGGGGCCGTGGGGCTGCCACGGAAACCTGCCCGTGGGTCGGGTCTCCGTGGCGTCAAAGGCCGCGTGTTCGCGGACGCCTTCCTGCGGCAGGGGTCAGACGAACACGTCCCGCTTCCCGCCGCGCACCTGCTTGAGGAGCGCGTTCGAGATGGTCCGCTGCTGCTCGTCCATCCCGTCGACCGTCTTGCGGATCAGGTCCTCGCCGACGGCGCGGGTGAGGGGCGAGGCGTAGTCCTCGAGGTACTCCTGGAAGGTGGAGAGCGCGTTGGGTGCGCAGTGGTACTTGATCTCGCCGGGCTTCGCGAGGTCCATGAAGTCGCCGCCGGTGCGGCCCAGCCGGTAGCAGCCGGTGCAGAAGGAGGGGACGTAGCCCATCGACGCCACGTCGCGGATCACCTCGTCCATGTTCCGGTGGTCCGAGACCTCGAACTGGCTGGCCACCTCCTCCTCCCGCGCCGCCTCGCCATAGCCGCCGGGGTTGGTCCGGCTGCCCGCGGACATCTGCGAGATCCCCAGGGCGAGGAGCTCCCGGCGCATCGCCGGCGTCTCCCGGGTGGAGAGGATCAGGCCGGTGTACGGCACCGCCAGCCGGAGGATCGCCACGATCTTCTTGAAGTCGAGGTCGGAGACGGCGTGGGGCGGGCTGCTGGCCAGCTCCGAGCCGACCGCCGGCTCGATCCGCGGCATCGAGATGGTGTGGGGGCCGACGCCGAACTTCTGCTCGAGGTGGGCGATGTGCTGCATCGTCGCCAGGAGATCGAACTTCCAGTCGTAGAGCCCGAAGAGCGGCCCGATCCCCACGTCGTCGATGCCGGCCTCCATCGCCCGGTCCATCACCGTGACGCGGTAGTCGTAGTCCTTCTTCTTGCCGCTCGGGTGCACCTGCGCGTAGGTGGCCCGGTGGTAGGTCTCCTGGAAGAGCTGGTAGGTGCCGATCCGGGCCGCCTTGAGCTGCTTGAACTGCTCCACGGAGAGCGGGGCGACGTTGACGTTGATCCGGCGGATCTCGCCGCGGCCGACCTTCACGCCGTAGCAGGCCTCGATGCACCGGAGCACGTAGTCGAAGCCGCCCATGTCGGCGGGGTAGGCCTCGCCGGCGATCAGGAGCACGCGCTTGTGCCCCTGCTCCACCAGGAGCCGCGTCTCCTCCGCCACCTCGGCAGGCGTCAGCACCCGGCGAACCAGCTCCCGGTTCGCGGCGCGGAACGCGCAGTACGTGCAGTTGTTTCCGCAGATGTTGGAGAAGTAGAGCGGGGCGAACAGCACCAGACGCGAGCCGTAGATCTCGTCCTTGGCCCACTTCGCGGTGTGGAAGAGCTCGTCGAGGAGCGCCGGGTCGTTGACCGTGCTGAGGGCGGCGACGTCCTCGAGCGACAGGCCCTTGAGCTCCCGCGCCTTGGCGAGGATCTCCCGGACCCGGACGGCGTCGGTCGAGCGGTGGCTGGCGAGCACCGCCTCGATCTTCGCCTCGTCGATGAAGTTACCTGCTCCTGCCTCCACGAACACTGGAACGCCTCCCGGTCGGACGTCGGGCGGCGTGCCCGGCGAGAGACCTTGCATAAGTCCCGGAAAGGCGCTTCGCCAGCGTGCGCTCGCGAGACGGCCTCCGGCCGGCGGCGTTATCCGCGATTCGAGGGGCGAAGAAAAGGACGCCCGGGCCGCCGGGCGGCGGCGCGAGAGTCCGGGATCCGGGGACTGGTCCGGCGGGCGGGACCACGACCGGAGACGGTCGGGAGGACCGCTACGCCCGGAGCTTCGCCTCGACGGTCCGGAGCAGGAACCGAGGCTCGACCGGCTTCTGGAAGACGCCGGCGAGGCCCAGGGCGGCGGTGTCGACCATCTCCGCCAGCTCGTCGCCGACGGAGCTGAGCAGGTAGATCGGGAAGTTGGCGCCGCCGTCCTTCAGCTTCTTCACCAGGGTGGTCCCGGTGTCGACCTGCTCCATCATCAGGTCGACGATGGCCAGGTCGGGCTTCTCCTCGGCGAATCGGGCGAGCGCCTCGGCGGCGCTCTGGGCGGCGATGATCCGGTAGCCCTTGCCCTCGAGGATCAGTCGCAGCATCGCGAGGATGTCGGGATCGTCATCGACACAGAGGATCGCGAACTTCCCGTCCCTCATGGCTCCCCCGGAGCCGCCGGCGTGGCCGGGCGGCCTGCCTGTTCGTGCCTTGGACGGGAGGTTAGACGGGTGGCCGGACCGGTGCAAGGACGGTTTCGCGGGGGAGCCCGGCGGCAGCGATCGCCGGGCCGGCCGGGGCCCGACCGCCCACCGGTTGACGCGGCCCGAGCCCGCGGCCTAGGGTGCGCGCCGATGGTCGACCACGATTCCCGCGCCCCCGGCGATCCGCCTGGATCGGGTCCCGAG
>JAEZJH010000580.1 GCA_023436385.1 Pseudomonadota bacterium | reverse complement strand
GTGCGGAGGGGGTCGATCGCCCTGCCGGCGGGCTCGCTAACGGCGAGGGCCCGCGGCGGGACCGACCTGGCCCGCCTACTTCAGGAAGGCGTAATACACGGCCAGGACCACCGCGACGCCGACCAGCATCGGGTTGAGGTCCTTCCACTTGCCGGCCAGGGCCTTCACCAGCACGTAGGAGACCAGGCCGAAGACGATGCCGTGGGCGATCGAGTAGGTGAACGGCATCATCACGATGGTGAGGAACGCCGGGATCGCCTCGTCCATCGACTTCCAGTCGAGGTCCTTGATCGCGCCGACCATCATCGCGCCGACCACGATCAGCGCCGGGGCGGTGGCGATCGCCGGCACGGCGACGATCACCGGCACGAAGAAGAGGGCGAGGAGGAAGAGCACGCCGACGGTGACGGCGGTGAGGCCGGTGCGGCCGCCCTCCTCGACGCCGGCGCCGGACTCGACGTAGCTGGTCACGGTGCTGGTGCCGAAGATCGCGCCGACGGAGGTGCCGACCGCGTCGGATGCGAAGGCCTTGCTCGCCCGGGGCAGCTCGCCCTGCGGGGTGAGGAGGCCGCCGAGCCGGCCGACGCCGAGGAGCGTGCCGGCCGTGTCGAAGATGTCGACGAAGAGGAAGGCGAAGACCACCGTGAAGAACTTGGCGGTGAGGACCTGCGACCAGTCGAAGGCCCAGAACGTGGTCTCGGGGAGCGACGGCAACGAGAAGATGCCCTCGGGGGCCGGGGCGAGGCCCAGGGTCCAGGCGAGGATGGTGATCGCCGCGATCCCGATCAGGATCGCGCCCTTCACCTTGGCGGCGACCATCACGGAGATGCCGACCAGGCCGAGGAGCGAGAGGAGCACCTGCGGCGAGCGGAGATCGCCGAGGGCCACCAGGGTCGCCTCGTTGGCCACCACCAGGCCCGCGCTCTTCATGCCGATCAGCGCCAGGAACAGGCCGATACCGCCGGCGGTGGCGAGGCGGATCGAGGCGGGGAAGGCCCGGATCAGCGCGGTGCGGATGCCGCCGAAGGAGAGGCCGATGAAGATCAGGCCCTCCACGAAGACGGCGGTGAGCGCCACCTGCCAGGAGACGCCCATCCCCATCACCACGCCGAAGGTGAAGTAGGCGTTCAGGCCCATGCCGGGGGCGAGGGCCACCGGGTAGTTGGCCCAGATGCCCATCAGCATGGTGGCGACCGCGGCGCCGAGGGCCGTGGCCACGGTGACGTCGCCCACCGGCATTCCGGTGAGCGACAGCATCTGCGGATTGACGGCCAGGATGTAGGCCATCGTCAGGAAGGTGGCCAGGCCGGCGCGGAGCTCAGTACCGACGGTGGTGCCGTGCTCGCGGATCCGGAAGAAGCGCTCGATGCGTTCCATGAAGCCTCGAGGGAAGAAGGTGACGAGTGTTCGGCGCGCGACATAGCAGGATCGGGGCCAGGTTTGCCAGGGGATCGAGCGGCCGACCTCCCGGAGCTTCCGGGCGAGCCGAGCCCGGGTTCCGGCGGGTGCTCCGGCCCGAGACGGCGGGGCGGCGGAGCCCGCGACCCCTGCCGGTGTTTTCCGGGGGCCGGCGGGGCTGTTACCTTCCCCGGCCATGAGCGACGCCAGCCTCCTCGGCCAGGAGCTTCCCTTCGTCCCGGCGAAGCCCCGGGACGCCGCGGCGGTGATCCTCTGGCGCGGCCAGGGGCCCGACCTCGAGGTTTTCCTGGTGCGGCGGAGCCCCCGGCTCTCCTTCTCGGCGGGGTTTCACGCCTTCCCCGGCGGCCGGGTCGATCGCCTGGACGCGGTCACCCGGGTCGAGCGGTGTCGTCCCGAGGAGGCGCCGCTCGTCGCCGCGGCGATCCGCGAGGTCTTCGAGGAGACCGGCCTGCTGCTGGCCGCGGGCGCGTCCCGCCTTCGTCCGGGCCACCGGGCGGAGCTGCGCCGGGAGCTGCTCGAGGGCGGCTCGTTCGCGGGGATCGTCGAGCGGGAGGACCTGGCCCTCGACGGCGGAGCGCTGATCCCCGCCGGCCGCTGGCTCACGCCACCCCACTCGCCGGTGCGCTACGACACGCGGTTCTACCTGGTCCGGGCGCCGGAGGAAGCGGAGACGGAGATCCTCCCCGGGGAGCTGGTGGCCGGCGAGTGGGTGAAACCCGCGGAGGCGCTCGCCGCCTGGGAGCGGGGCCGGGTGCTGCTCCACCCGCCGAACCACCACGCCCTCGCCGTCCTCGCCGGATTCGCGCCGGAGGCGGCGGTGTCGCGGCTCCGGAACCCGCCGTTCTGCGACGCCGAGCACGTGGTCGATCGCATCGAGTTCCAGCGGGGGATCCACGTGGTCCCGCTCCGCACGCCGACACTGCCGCCGGCGTTCCACACCAACTGCCACGTGGTCGGCACTGGCGAGCTGGCGGTGATCGACCCGGGCTCGCCGTGGCCGGAGGAGCAGGCGGCGCTGGAGAGGCTGCTCGCGGGCCTCGAGGCCGAGGGCCGCCGGGTGCGGTGCGTCGTCCTCACCCACCATCACCCGGATCACGTCGGCGGCGCCGCGGCGGTGGCGGCGCGCTTCGGCGTGCCGATCTGGGCCTCCGCCGCCACCGCGGCCCGGGTCCCAGGGGCCTCGCCCGAGCTCGACGACGGCGTCTCGATCCGGCTGGACGGGCCCCGGCCGATGACGCTCGAGTGTCTGCTGACCGAGGGCCATGCCGACGGGCACCTGGTGCTCCGGGATCCGGAGTCGGGCGCGCTGATCTGCGGGGATCTGGTGGCCAACGGCTCGACGATCGTGATCGATCCGCCGGAGGGTCACCTCGGCCGGTATCTCGACTCCCTCCGCCGGATCCGCGCGCTTCCCGAGGGCACGCTGTATCCGTCCCACGGCGCGCCGATCCCGGAGGGCCACGGCAAGCTCGACGAGTACCTGGCGCACCGGGAGGCCCGGCTGGTCTCGGTCCGGGAGGCGGTGGTCCGGGGCGAGGGGACCCTCCCGGCGATCGTCGCCTCCGTGTATGCGGACACGCCGGCGGCGCTGCACCCGGTGGCAGAGCGCAGCGCCCTGGCCTCGCTCGAGGAGCTCGAGCGCGGGGGGCAGGTCCGCCGCGCCGGGGAGCGCTGGATCGCCGGCTGAGGTGGCCGAATGCGCGCTCTGCGCCGGACGATCGGCGTGGGAGCGGCCGCTCCGTTGCCTCCGTGCGCGTGCCCACGAGGCTTGCCGCCGGCCCGGTCGAGGAGGTAAGAATGGCGGATTCGGCGCGCGGAGAGGCCCGGGGACCGGAGGGAGGGTAGGGCGTGGACGCGAACGAGCCGATGTCGCCGGAGCCGGAGGTGCGGCTGGTCTGGGCCACGCCCCGGCCGCTCGACAACGCGGTGGCCACCGCCCGGACCTGCTACTCGTCCCGGCCGATCGGCGTCGAGGAGGTGGCCCGGGACGAGAAGGCCCGGGCGCTCCGGGATCGGCTCGCCGGCGAGACGTATCGGGCGGGGCACCACACCACCCTCCAGCACGCCCACTTTCAGTTCGTGCTCTCGAAGGTCTCGAGGCAGGCGATCTGGTCGTTTCTCCACGCCCACCCGTTCTACAACTCGGAGCAGGTGTCGCAGCGCTACGTGGAGGTGCGGCCGGGAAACGTGTGGGTCCCGGCGCTGCCGGCGCGGGAACGGGCGCTGTATCTCGCGACGGTGGAGCGGCAGCACGCCTCCTACCGGCGGCTCGTCGACCTGCTCGCCCCGGCGGTACGGGCGGAGTACTTCCGGATCTTCCCGGCCCGGGCGAAGGACGAGGCGAAACACGCCGGGGCGATCACCAAGAAGGCGCAGGAGGTGGCGCGCTACGTCTTGCCGATCGCCACCCACGCGCACCTGTATCACACGGTCTCCGGGCTCACCCTCCACCGCTACCGCCGCCTCGCCGGGATGCTCGACGTGCCGGCGGAGACCCGGCTCCTGGTCGAGAAGATGTGTGCGGCGGTCGAGGCCCACGATCCGCTGTATCTCCGGAACGCCGAGGACCCCCTCCCCCTCGAGGACACCCCCGAGGCCCGGCTCCTTTCGCACCTCGCGGAGCACGGCACCCCGGGGTCCCGGGCGAGGGCCTTCAACGCCGCCTTCGACGCCTCGCTGGACGGCCGGATCTCCCGCCTCGTCGACCACTCGGCCCGGGGCGAGGCCAGCGTCGCGGAGGCGGTGCGCACCACGGTGGGCGCGCTGCCCGACCAGCTCCCGGACGCGAGGGCGATCGCCGCCGTGCTCCGCCCCCGGGAGAACCCGCTCCTCGGCGACACCCTCACCCTCACCACCCTGGGCAAGGCCACCCGGGCGCTCTCCCACGCCCACTACACCTTCCGGAAGAGGCTCTCCCACTCGGCGGACTCGCAGGACCAGCGCCACCGGATGGTGCCGGCCACCCGCCCGGTCCTGGCCGCGCAGTACGCCGGCGGCGATCCCGACGCCGTGCTTCCGACGCTGATCGAGCGGACCCCCGCCGCCCGGGACGAGTACGCGACCTGTCTCCGGGAGACCTGGACGGCGATCGACGCGCTCCTCTCCGCCGGCGTCGACGCGGAGCGCGCGCTCTACCTCCTCCCCAACGCCTTCCCGATCCGCTTCACGGAGTCGGGCGACCTCCTCCACCTCCACCACAAGTGGACGACGCGGCTCTGCTACACCGCGCAGGAGGAGATCTGGGCCGCCACCGTGGACGAGGTCGCCCAGGTCCGCGCCGTGCACCCGGAGCTGGGCCGCTGGCTGCTTCCGCCCTGCGGCCTCCGGGCCGACGCGGGCACGCGGCCGGTCTGCCCGGAGGGTCCCCGCTTCTGCGGGGTCCCGGTCTGGCGCCTCGCGCCCGACGAGTACCGCCGGCTGCTCTGAGACCCGAGGCCCCTGGATCGACCGCTACTCGGCCGGCGGCTCCCCGGCGCCCTCTTCCTCCGGGGTGAGCCAGATCGACCGGTTCCGGAAGATCGGGTCCGCCGATTCGGAGTCGTCCTCCAGCTCGTCGCAGCGCAGCGGCGGGAAGCCGTCGGGCTCGACCACGTCGTCGGTCTCGAAGGCGTCGCCCTCGGCGAGGGCGGTGGCGAGGTTCTCCAGCATCTCGCTGGCGGCGGCGGTGTGCTCCCGCTCCAGGCCGCCGATCGCCACGTCGGGACGGCCGAACTTCCCCATCCCCAGGGTGTGGAAGAGGAGGCCGGCGCCGGGCTCGTCCCCGGCCGACTCGGCGACGACGCGGATGTGATCGGCGACGTCGAACTCCCAGTCGTCGGGCAGTTCCTCGAGCTGCTCCCGGGTCCACCAGGCCAGCGCCTCGACGTCGCAGGCGGCGATCGCCCCGGCGCCGGTGAGGAGCTTGAGGATCAGGAAGGCGCGCTGGAGGTAGCCCAGGTCCTTCGGGTCCTCGACCAGGCCGGAGACGATCATCGCCGCCTGGCAGGACTGGGCGCCGACGATGTCGATCCCCGGGGTGCGGAGGAGCTGCCCGCCGAAGGAGGTCTTTGGATCGGTCATGCCCCGGAACCAGTCCGGCTCGTCGACCCGGATCTTGGTCTCCAGGCGGATCGACTCGAAGAGCGGGTGGTCCTTCTTGGCCAGCTCGATCGGCTCGGGAAGCAGGACGACGTAGGCGAAGGTCGCCGCACCCGCCGGAACGTAGCGGGGGCGGGGCCAGGGCGCGGGAACGACGGGGATCAAGGCGGGCCTCCTGAGGGGCCGGGCATCCTAAACGATCGTCCCCGGGCCGTCGACGCTTTCGCCGGCCCGCCGGTCCGGAGGGCTCCGGCTTCGGGTGGGACCGGTCAGCCGCGGGGACGACCACCGGATGGCCCGGGAGGATCGAGGTGCGACCACCCCCATCGGCGCGCATCCGTACGGTGAAATGCAACGAACGGCCGGCCCCCTTGTGGGGCGGGCAGCCGGACAGGCCATCTGCTAAACGGGGACAAACGCGCAACGCTAGGGGCGCACCGCCGGAACGCCGGCGCGGGGGGAGAGCATGGCGAATAGCTTCGGTACCCAGGGCAAGCTCGCGGTCGCGGGGCGCGATTTCACCATCTTCCGGCTGGCCGAGCTGGCGAAGTCCCGTCCGGCGGTGCACCGGCTGCCGTTCTCCCTGAAGGTGCTCCTCGAGAACCTGCTCCGCCACGAGGACGGACGGGTGGTCCGGGCCGCGGACGTCGAGGCCCTGGCGGGCTGGGACCCCACCGCCGAGCCGAAGCAGGAGATCTCCTTCCACCCGGCCCGCGTGCTCCTCCAGGACTTCACCGGCGTCCCGGCGGTGGTCGACCTGGCGGCGATGCGGGAGGCGTTCGCGCGGATGGGCGGGGACCCGCAGCGGATCAACCCGCTCTCGCCGGCCGACCTGGTGATCGACCACTCGGTGATCGTCGACCGCTTCGGCGCCGTCGCCTCCTTCGACGCCAACGCGGCGATCGAGTTCGAGCGGAACCGGGAGCGCTACGCCTTCCTGCGCTGGGGCCAGACCGCCTTCCGCGGCCTCCGGGTGATCCCGCCGGACACCGGCATCTGCCACCAGGTGAACCTCGAGTACCTGGCCAAGGCGGTGTGGGTCGGCCCGGACGGCGTCGCCTATCCCGACACGCTGGTGGGCACCGACTCGCACACCACCATGGTCAATGGGCTGGGGGTGATGGGCTGGGGCGTGGGCGGGATCGAGGCGGAGGCGGCGCTCCTCGGCCAGCCGCTCACCATGCTGATCCCGCAGGTGGTGGGCTTCAAGCTGAAGGGCCAGCTGCGGGAGGGCGCCACCGCCACCGACCTGGTCCTCACCATCACCCAGATGCTCCGGAAGAAGGGGGTGGTGGGGAAGTTCGTCGAGTACTTCGGCCCTGGCGTCGGCGCCCTGTCGCTGCCGGACCGGGCCACCATCGGGAACATGTCTCCCGAGTACGGCGCCACCATGGGCTTCTTCCCGGTGGACGAGGAGACCCTGGCGTACCTCCGCTTCACCGGCCGCACCAAGGACGAGGTGGCGCTGGTGGAGGCCTACTGCCAGGAGCAGGGGCTGTTCCGCACCGCGGACACGCCGGACCCGGTCTTCTCCGACACCCTGGAACTGGACCTCGCCGACGTCGAGCCCTCCCTCGCCGGCCCGAAGCGCCCGCAGGACCGGATCCCGCTCCGGGAGGCCAAGGCCGCCGCCGCGAAGGCGCTGGCCGAGGCCGACGGGAAGCTCCTCGGCGGCGTGGTGGTCGAACAGGGCCCGGTGAAGTACCACCTGCACCACGGCGCGGTGGTGATCGCCGCGATCACCTCCTGCACCAACACCTCGAACCCGGCGGTGATGCTGGGGGCCGGGCTCCTGGCCAAGAAGGCGGTGGAGCGCGGGTTGAAGGTGGCGCCGTGGGTGAAGACCTCCCTCGCCCCCGGCTCGCAGGTGGTCACCGACTACTACCGGGCGGCGGGGCTCCTCCCCTACCTCGAGGCGCTCGGCTTCCACCTGGTCGGCTACGGCTGCACCACCTGCATCGGCAACTCCGGGCCGCTCCCGGAGCCCGTCGCCGAGGCGGTGCGGAAGGGCGATCTGACGGTGGCCGCGGTGCTCTCCGGGAATCGCAACTTCGAGGGCCGGATCAACCCGCAGGTGAAGTTGAATTATCTGGCCTCGCCCCCGCTGGTGGTCGCCTACGCCATCGCCGGGACCATGGACTTCGACCCCTACCACGAGCCGGTCGGCCGGGATCCCAACGGCGAGCCGGTCTTCCTCAAGGACCTCTGGCCCTCGAGCGCGGAGATCGAGGCGGCGATCCGGACCGCGGTGAAGCCCGAGCAGTTCGAGCGGGTCTACGGCCGGGCGGGGGAGGGCGACCTGCGCTGGCGGGCCCTCCCGATCCCCACCGGCCAGACCTTTGCCTGGGACGAGTCCTCCACCTACGTGCGGAAGCCGCCGTTCTTCGAGGACCTGCCCCGGGAGCCGGTGGCCCCCGGCGAGGTCCGGGGCGCCCGGGTCCTGGCGCTCCTCGGCGACTCGGTGACCACCGACCACATCTCCCCGGCCGGCTCGATCGCCAAGACCTCGCCGGCGGCCAAGTACCTCCAGGACCACGGGGTCGAGCCGAAGGACTTCAACTCCTACGGGGCCCGCCGCGGCAACCACGAGGTGATGGTCCGGGGCACCTTCGCCAACATCCGGCTGAAGAACCTCCTCGTCCCGGGGACCGAGGGCGGCGTCACCGTCCACGTCCCCACCGGCGAGCGGATGTCGATTTACGACGCGGCGATGCGCTACGTGGGGGAGGGGACGCCGCTGGTGGTGATCGCCGGGGCGGAGTACGGCACCGGCTCCTCCCGGGACTGGGCGGCCAAGGGGACGCTGCTCCTCGGGGTGAGGGCGGTGATCGCCAAGAGCTTCGAGCGCATCCACCGCTCGAACCTGGTGGGGATGGGAGTCCTGCCGCTCCAGTTCGCGGAGGGCGAGGACGCGGCCACCCTCGGGCTCACCGGGCGGGAACGGTTCGACATCGAGGGGATCGCCGGCGGGGTGGAGCCCCGGAAGCGGCTGGTGGTGCGGGCGGTGGGCGACGACGGGAAGGAGATCCGGTTCACCGTCACCGCCCGGATCGACACGCCGAACGAGGCCGACTACTACCGTCACGGCGGGATCCTGCCGTTCGTGCTGCGGCAGATGCTCCCCTGATCGCGGCCGGGCGGACCACGGCCGTACGGCCGCGGTCGCCACGCGATCGCCCCGGGCCCGCCGCCGTGGCGCGGCGAGCCCTCGCGCCGCGGGCGCGGCCCTTTACCGGCGGTCCCGGACGCCGGTATACCCGCGCCCGATGTCGTCCCGCCTCGCCGAGCTCCGCGCCCTGGTTCGCCTCGCCTTCCCGCTGGTCCTGGCCCACGCCGGGAACCAGCTGATCACCACCGTCGACGCCGCCATCGTCGGGCGCCTCGGCGCCGGGCAGCTGGCGGCGGTCGGCCTCGGCAACGCGATCTTCTTCTTCCTCACCATCACCGGCACCGGGGTGATGCTCTCCCTCGACCCGCTGATCGCCCAGGCGTTCGGCGCCGGGGAGTACCTCCGGGCCCGCCGACTCCTCTGGCAGGGCGTTTGGCTCGCCTTCCTGGTCGGCGGGGGGATCGGCCTCTGCGCCTTCCTCGCCCCGGCGATCCTCGGACCGTTCGGGATCGAGCCGGCGGTGATCGCCGAGGCCCGGATCTACCTCTGGCTCCGGATCCCCGGCGCCGTCCCCTTCCTCCTCTTCGCGGCGATGCGCTCGTA
>JAEZJH010000570.1 GCA_023436385.1 Pseudomonadota bacterium | reverse complement strand
CGCCGAGGAGCATCCCCAGCCGTTCGGTCAGCTCGTCGCTGGGCGTGACGGTGAGCTCCGGGAGGGAAAGCCGGGTGATCGTCCGTCCCGGCTCGACCAGCCGCACCTCCACCGCCAGCGAGCCCGGGTGCGCGGCGAGGAGGCCCCGGGCCTTCTGGAGTCGCTCCGCCGTCGCCGCCGCCGCGGCCAGCTGGAGCACCAGGCGCGTCGCCCGCTTGGCCCGGGCCTCGGCGAGGGAGATCACCTCGTCGACGATCAGCTCGAAGGTGGGGTTCTCCTCGTCGCCCCGGCTGTTCTGCTGGACGGAGGCGGTAATGAGCAGCGGCTGGTCCGTCTCGAGGAGCGGCTGCCAGAGCTCGAAGCCGCCTTCCCGCGCCGGCCGCCCGTCCCGGGGATTGGCCCGCCGGCCGCCGGGGAAGCAGATCGCCTCGATCGAGCCGCTGGTGTCCTCGAGGGTGACGAAGCCCATCAGCTTGCCGGTCTTGGCGGAGGGGCGGGTGCGGAGCGCCGCGACCACGCCCACCACCCGCACCTGATCCCGGGGCCGGCCCTCGGCGTGGATCCGGGCGATGGAGTGGGTGGCGAGGCGGCGGATCTCGTCGGCGTAGGGCGCGAGCGGGTGGCCGGTGAGATAGAAGCCGATCGTCTCCTTCTCGCCGGTGAGCTTTTCCTTGTCGGTCCAGGGCTCGGCTTCGGGGTAGTCGCCGTCGGTGCCCGGGGCCCGGGAGCCGGGGGCGGCCTTGGGGGCGAGGAGGCCAAAGAGGGAGGACTGGCCGCTGGCCCGATCCCGCTGGGCGGAGGCGCCGCGCTCGAGGGAGCGGTCGATCGAGGCGAGGATCCGGGACCGGGGCAGGCCGGTGAAGTCGTAGGCCCCGCTCTTCACCAGGCACTCGATCACCTTGCGGTTCACCCGGCGGAGGTCGACCCGCTCCGCGAAGTCGAAGAGGCCGGTGAAGGGTCCGTCCTTCCGGGCCTCGAGGATCGCCTCGACCGCGGCGCCGCCCACGCCCTTGACCCCGCCCAGGCCGAAGCGGATCCGGCCCTGGGCGCCGTGGAAGGCCTGCTGCGACTCGTTGACGTCGGGCGGGAGGACCTCGATCCCCTCCGACCGGACGTCGCCGACGTGCTCCACCAGTTTGTCGGTGTTGTCGGCGTCGCTGGTGAGGAGCGCCGCCATGAACTCCGCCCGGTGGTGGCACTTGAGCCAGGCGGTCTGCATGGTGATCAGGGCGTAGGCCGCCGAGTGCGACTTGTTGAAGCCGTACCCGGCGAACTTCTCCATCAGGTCGAAGACCTCGCCGGCGACGTGGTCGTCGATCCCCTTCTCCTTGGCGCCGGCGAGGAAGCCCACCCGCTCCTTGGCCATCTCCTCGGGCTTCTTCTTGCCCATCGCCCGGCGGAGCAGGTCGGCGCGTCCCAGGGAGTAGCCGCCCATCGCCTGGGAGATCTGCATCACCTGTTCCTGGTAGACGAACACGCCGTAGGTCGGCTCGAGGATCTTCTCGAGCAGCGGGTGGGGGTAGACCACCTTCTGCCGGCCGTGCTTGCGCTCGACGAAGGCGTCGACCATGCCGGTCTGGAGCGGACCCGGGCGGTAGAGGGCCACCGCGGCGACGATGTCCTCGAAGCGGTCGGGCTTGAGCTTCTTGCAGAGCTCGGTGAACCCCGAGGACTCGAGCTGGAAGACGCCCTTGGTGTCGCCCCGGGCGATCATCCGGTAGGTCTCCGGATCGTCGATGGGGATCAGCTCGGAGGCGAGCGGCGGGGCCTCGGGGTGGTTCTCGTTGATCATTCGGATCGCGTCGGCGATCACGGTGAGGGTCTTCAGTCCGAGGAAGTCGAACTTGACCAGGCCGGCCTTCTCGACCTCGTCCTTGGCGAACTGGGTGACGAGGAAGTTCTCGCCGGCGGGCTGGAAGATCGGGACGTACTCCCAGAGCGGCTGGTCGGCGATGACGATGCCGGCGGCGTGCATGCCGGTCTGGCGGTTCAGGCCCTCGAGCTTCTGGGCGATCCCCACCACCTCGGCGATCCGCGGGTCGCCCTCGACCCGCTCCTTCAACTTGGGGTCGGCCTCGAGGGCCTTGGCCACGGTGGGCGGGTGGCCGTCGATCAGGTTGGGGATGTTCTTGGTCAGCTCGTTGGTCTCGCCGAAGGCCAGCCCGAGCACCTTGCCCACGTCCTTGATCGCGCTCTTCGCCGAGAGCTGGCCGAAGGTGGCGATCTGGCCGACGTTCTGCTCGCCGTACTTCTTGGTGACGTAGTCGATCACCTTGTAGCGGTTGGTCTGGCAGAAATCGACGTCGAAGTCGGGCATCGAGACGCGCTCGGGGTTCAAGAAGCGCTCGAACAGCAGATTGTAGGGCAGGGGGTCGAGATCGGTGATGCCGAGCGCGTAGGCCGCGAGCGAGCCCGCACCCGAGCCGCGTCCGGGACCCACGGGCACGCCGTTGTTCTTTCCCCAGTTGATGAAGTCCTGGACGATCAGGAAGTAACCGGAGAAGCCCATCTGCGCGATCACGCCGCACTCGCGCTCGAGGCGCGCGTCGTACTCGGCGCGGTTGACGGTGAGCCCGCGTGCCTGGAACTCCTCGAGACGTTTCTCGAGGCCCTCTTTCGCGAGTCGCGCGAACTGCTCCGCTTCGCTCACGCCCTCGGG
>JAEZJH010000350.1 GCA_023436385.1 Pseudomonadota bacterium | reverse complement strand
CACCGTCCTCGACCTGGGCTCGGGCCCGGGACCCCTGGCCTTCGCCGCCCTCGATCACGGCGCGGTGGAGGTCACCGCCTGCGATCGCTCCGAACCGGCGCTGGAGATGGCCCGGGCGATCGCCGGGCAGGGCGGCGAGCCGCTCCGTACCCGCCGCTGGGACGGGCTGGGCGGGAACGACCCGGCCGACGACGCCCCCGACCTGATCACCCTGGGCCACGTGGTCAACGAGCTGTGGGCCGGCGAGGCCGACGCGCCCGCGCGCCGCGCGGAGCTGCTCGAGCGGCTGGTGGCGAAGGTGAAGCCCAAGGGCTCGCTCTTGGTGATCGAGCCGGCGCTCCGGGAGACCAGCCGCGGCCTCCTCGCCGTGCGCGACCTCCTGGTCGAGCGCGGCTACGCGGTCCGCTCGCCGTGTCTCTTCCGCGGCGCCTGCCCGGCGCTGGTGAAGGAGACCGACTGGTGCCACGCGGAGCGGCCGTGGACCGCGCCGCGGCTGGTCGGGGACATCGCCCGGGCCGCCGGCCTCCACAAGGAGGCGCTGAAGATGAGCTACCTGGTGCTGGCGCCGAAGGGCGAGGCCTGGCCCGAGCTGCCGCCGGGCAAGCGGCTCTTCCGGATCGTCTCCGAGCCCCTCGCCTCCAAGGGCCGGCTCCGCTACATGGGCTGCGGCCCCGAGGGCCGGGTCGGCCTGGCGCTCCAGGAGAAACACGTCACCCCGGGGAACCGCTCCTTCGAGCGGCTGGCCCGGGGCGACGTGATCGGCGTCGAGGGCACGGAGGAGAAGGGCGACGGCCACGCCCTCACCGCGGAGAGCCGCGTCGAGGTGATCGCCCCGGCAGGAAAGCCGCTCCCCGAGCCCTGGGAGTGGAGCTGAGGAGCTACTCCGAGTCCATCGGCTCCGTCGGTTCCATCGTCCCCGAGGGCCGCTCCGGCCGGGGCCAGGCCGGCGGCGCCACCGCCCGGGCCCGGACCTGCGCCGCCTCGTCGCCGTCGAGGATCTCGATCCGCCGGGCCTGCTCGTCGCCGGCCCGCGGCTCGTAGGAGACCCGCACCACCTCGCCCTCGGTGATCGCGTCGGCGTCGATCGTCTCGTCGCCCCGCCGGACCTCCGTGGTCTCGTCGATCCGGAAGCGGACCGGCGGCTCCGCCGGGCGATCCGCGGCGGTGACCGCGATCCACTCTTCGTCAACGGTCGCCACCACGCCTTCCTGTCGATCCGCGACGTCGGGGGTTACCGTCGCGACATCCCGCCGGGCCCCCCTCGTCCCCCCACACCCGGTCGCAACCATCGCGACCAGCGCCGCCAGCACCAGCATCGTTCGCTTCAAGCGCATTCCCTCCGACCGGCCAGACGCCTGGCCGCGGCGGAAGGTGGGTTTCGGTTCCGTCCAGGGGTAGCCCTCGCCTCGGGGAGGGGCACACCCGGCCACCGTCGCCCGCCGGGGCTGTTCAACCCGGGGGCCAACGGCTAGTTTTCCCCGTCGGAGACGACATGGCCCCCGATTCCTCGCCCGCCGAACGCGGGTTGTTCTGCAACCGCACCCTGAACTTTCGGTCCATTCGCGCCATCGGCTACGACATGGACTACACGCTGATCCACTACCGCGTGGAGGAGTGGGAGCGGATCGCCTACGAACACATCCGCCGTGGCCTCCTGGCCGACGGCTGGCCGGTGGGCGACCTCGAGTTCGATCCGGCGATGGTGATCCGGGGCCTGGTGATCGACACCGAGCTGGGCAACCTGGTGAAGGCCAACCGCTTCGGCTTCAACAAGAAGGCCCTCCACGGGACCCGGCCCCTCGACCACGCCGAGCAGCGGCAGGTCTACGAGCGGACCATCGTCGATCTCCACGAGCCCCGCTGGGTCTTCCTCAACACCCTGTTCTCGCTCTCCGAGGGCTGCATGTATGCGCAGCTGGTCGACCTGCTCGACCAGCGGAAGCTGCCCGGGGTGCTGGGCTACGACGGGCTCTACAAGAAGGTCCGACACACCCTCGACACCGCACACATGGAGGGGCGGCTGAAGGCGGAGATCCTCGCCGACCCGGAGCGGTTCGTGGTCCTCGATCCGGAGACGGCCCTCGCCCTCCTCGATCAGAAACACGCCGGCAAGCGGCTGATGCTGATCACCAACTCCGAGTGGAGCTACACGGTGGCGATGATGGGCTACGCCTTCGACCGGTTCCTCCCGGGGGCGATGACCTGGCGCGACCTCTTCGACGTGGTGATCGTCGGCGCCCGGAAGCCGGAGTTCTTCACCACCCGGAGCCCGTTCTTCGAGGTGGCCACCGACGAGGGCCTGCTCCGGCCGGCGGTCGGGCGGCTCCGGCCGGGCACCGCGTACCTGGGCGGCAGCGCCCGGGAGGTGGAGCGGGCGCTGGGAATCTCCGGCGACGAGATCCTCTACGTCGGCGACCACATGTTCGGCGATGTCCACGTCACCAAGAACGTGCTCCGCTGGCGGACGGCGCTGATCCTCCGGGAGCTGGAGCACGAGGTCCGGGCGCTGGCGGCGTTCCGGTCCGAGGAACTGCTGCTGGCGGAGCAGATGCGCGAGAAGGAGCGGCTCGAGGCCCGGCTCTCCGACACCCGGCTCCGGCTGCAGCGGAAGACCGCCGGCTACGGACCGCCGGTGGCGGAGAGCGCCGAGGCGCTGGCCCGGGAGGCGACGCTGCTACGGGAGCGCCTGGTGGCCCTCGACGCGGAGATCGCCCCGCGGGCCCGGGCCTCCTCCGCGCTGTCGAACCCGGTGTGGGGCCTGTTGATGCGGGCGGGAAACGACAAGAGCCACCTCGCCCGGCAGGTCGAGCGCTACGCCGACGTCTACACCTCGCGTGTCTCGAATTTTCTCTTGGCGACGCCCTTCGTGTATCTCCGCTCGCAGCGGGGGAGTCTCCCCCACGATCCCTGCCTGCCCGAGGAGGGCAATCACCCCTCGGCCTTCGAGACCGAGCCGTAGGCCTCGCCACGGGCGGCGACCGGCAGGGTGAAACGGAAGGTGGTCCCCTCCCCGGGACGGCTCTCCAGCGAGATCCGCCCGCCGTGGGCCTCCACCAGCATCCGGGTGATGTAGAGGCCCAACCCCAGGCCGTCCGCCCGGGCGTTCCGGGCCCGGAAGTAGCGGGTGAAGAGCTTCGCCTGGTCCTCCGGGGCGATCCCCTGGCCCCGGTCCGCCACCCACAGCTCCACCGCGCCGTTCCGGGCGGCCGCGCCCACCCGGACCCGCGACGTCTCCGGCGAGTACTTGAAGGCGTTGGTGAGGAGGTTGGTGAGGATGCGGTCGATCCGGGCCGGGTCGCCGAACACCGCGGGGAGTTCGGCGGGCAGCTCCAGGTCGAGGCGCGCCGGATCGATCCCGGCGGCGCTGCCGCCCACCAACTCGCAAACCCGTTCGCGGAGGTCCACCGGCCGGGAGGCGAGGGCCACCTTCCCGGCGGAGAGCCGCTCCGAATCGACCAGGTCCTCGATCATCCGGCCCATCCGATCCGCCGCCCGGACGATCGAGTCGAGGCCGCGGAGGGTGCCGTCCGGTGTCTCGATCTTCTCGAGGTTGCGGCGGAGGCGCTGGGCCTGGAGGCGCATCGCCGCCAGCGGCGAGCGGAGGTCGTGGGAGACGGTGCGGAGCAGGTCCTCCTGGTGGGCCTCGAGTTCCCGGACCGCGGTCACGTCCGGGAAGGAGAACACCGCGCCCGCCGGACGGTGGCCCGGTCCGACGATCGGGGAGGCGGAGGCGCTCACCCAGCGGTATTCGCCGGGACGCGGCTCGATCCGGAGCAGCTCGCCCTGCACCGTCTCCCCGCGGAGCGCCCGGGCCATCGGCGTCTCCTCCGGCGGGAGGGTCCGGCCATCGGTGTCGGCGATGCGGAGCTGGGTCCAGCGCTCCGCCGGGGACCGGTCGAAGTCCTCCGGCGCGTACCGGAGGAGCTGCTGCGCCGGGCAGTTGATCCGGATCACGTTTCCGACCGAGTCGTAGACGATCATCGGGTCGGGGATCGAGGTGAGCGTGGTCTCCAGCTCCGCCAGCAGGCGGGCGCGATCGATGGAGGCGGCGACGCGGCCGGCGACCACCCGGAGCAGCGCGATGTCGTCCTCGGTGAACCGCCGGGCTCTCGTCGAGGCGACCTTGATCACCCCGATCACCCGCTCGCCGAGGAGGAGCGGCGTGCCGATCAGCGAGCGGGCCCGGTCCCGGAGCGCGGGACTGTCCACCTCGGCGGCGGCGATGTCGTCGACCACCAGCGGCTCCCGGCTGCAGGCGATCTGTCCGGCGATCCCCTCGCCGATGCGGATGCGGACCCCCGCCAGCACCTCCTCCGAGAGGCCGTGGGAGGCCTTGGGCTCGAGGTGGTTCCCGTCCTGGGTGAGCAGGTGGAGAGTGGCCAGCTCGGCGTCCAGCACCTCGCAGAGCCGGCCGAGGAGCTGGTCGAGGAGCGTGTCGAGATCCGGCGGCGACAGCGTGGCGTCGGTGACCCGCTGGATCGCCGCGAGGCGGCCGGCGTAGGCCTCCGCCGCTTCCTTGGCCCGACGCTCCGAGAGCGTGGTCTCTTCCAGCCGGGCGATCGTCTCCGCCAGCTCCACCTCGACGTGGCGGCGGAGTCGATCGAGCTCGCGGTTGGACTTGGCCAGGTCGTGGCTGGTGGCGTCGAGCTTCTCGTAGGGCCGGAGGAGCGCGGTGACGAACAGCGCCTCGAAGATCAAGTACGAGGCGGTCAGCTTGAGGACGTGGCCCCAGAGGTTGAAGAGGTCGCTGACCGACGTGTAGAGGGTGAAGCAGAATCCGCTCGCGGCGCAGATCGCCAGGGCGGCCGGCAGGGCCCAGGCGAGGGACTCGGCGTGCCCCGTCGCGCGGGAATCCTTGAGGCGACGGAGGTGCGCCAGGGCGCCGATCGCCGCCAGGCCGACGGTGGTGTACTCGAGCACCACCTTCAGCGTCGTCAGCCCCTGGCCGGCCCCGAAGACGACGCCGGGCCGGACCCAGGCGAGGGCGGGCAGCGCCGCGGCGGTGATCAGCAGGGCCGCGCCGGCCAACAGGATCGGCCGCGAGAGGAGCCGGAAGCTCGACTTCCGCGGGACGAGACCCGCGATCAGGAGCGCGAGGACCAGGACGAAGCGGGAGAACAGCCAGTAGTGGATGGCGCGGTCCGGGTTTCCTGCCCGGCCGAACATCCCCGGCATCCCGCGGTAGGTCATCGCGTGGAAGACGTCGAGGACCGCCAGGGTGAGGAAGGCGGCCCCGAGGAACAGGGCCTGCCGGTCGATCAGGTCCTGGCGGCGCGAGGCGAGCCAGTGGACGGCGAAAATGCCGAAACCGACCGCCATCGACAGCACTTCGAGCAGCGTATGGAGCGGGACGTACTGGGGGTTGGTAAGGACCGCCCGCAATTGCTCGTCGAACAGGACGAAGACCGCCACCGACGCGAACGAGAACGCCACCAGGGCCTGGTTGACGCGCCGCCGGGTGGGGTTCCCGGTCGCCGGCGGCTCGTGGGCCGAAGCTTCGTCGTGGTGGGCCGCTTCCATTCCCTCGGAGCTTAGCTGACTTCTGGTCATTTTCACCGAGCGTGTAGGAGACGGCCCGCGAGTGCGACCGGGAGGTCGCCACTATCCCGCGGAACGTGGACTTGGCAAGTCCACCTCGTCTGTCCGTTGGGGGGGCGTGTGGCAGGGCGCCGTTCCGGCCGGTCGGGCACCCGAACCGAGCCTTTTCGCCCGCCGGCCCGGAACCGACGTTTCCCCCGCACGCGCGGCCTATCGGACGAGGCGGCCCGGCCAGGCCGGCCGGGGCTTCGACGCCCGCTTCGCGTGAGTCCCTTCTTCAAGAGGTGACACTCCATGGGACAGACCATCCGTTTCAAGCGGCCGGACGGGCAGGAGCTGGCCGGCTACCTGGCCCTGCCCCGCGGCGGGGTGGCGGCGCCGGGCGTCGTCGTGATCCACGAGTGGTGGGGCCTGGGTTCACCGAAGGAGCGGGCGCCGCACCTCGCCGACCGGCTGGCGGAGGCCGGCTTCCGGGCCCTGGTCCCCGACCTCTTCCGCGGAAAGCACGCCGGCGAGGATCCCGAGCAGGCCGGCAAGTTGATGAAGACGTTGAAGTTCGAGGAGGCCGTCGACCAGGACATCCGTGGGGCGGTGCAGCACCTGAAGAGCTACGGGGGCCACGAGACGCGGGCCGGGGTGATCGGCTTCTGTCTCGGCGGCGCGTTGGCGATGGCCGCCGCGGTGCGGGGGCGCGAGCTGGACGTGGCGGTGACCTTCTACGGGATCCCACCCAGGGAGGTGGCCGACCCGGCGTCGATCCGGGTCAACTTCCAGAGCCACTGGGCCAACGACGACGAGTGGTGCACGCCCGACGCGGTCACCGAGGTGGAGCGGCGGATGCGGGCCGGGGGCGTGGTCTACGAGCTGTGGCGCTACGACGCGCGGCACGCCTTCATGAACGACGTCCGGCCGGAGGCCTACAACCCCAAGGCGGCCCAGGAGGCCTGGGACCGGACCGTGCCGTTCCTGCGGCGGGCGCTGGGGACGGCGGCGTCGCAGGGGGTGCCGGCGTAGACGGGGCGGCCGGGCGGGGCCCGGGCGCTCGGGGTGCGGTGCCACGTTACTGGCCGCGAGGCCGCGCCCCGGCGGCGCTCGTGGGGTAGGCTCCCGGGCGCGTCGCGAGGGGGGCGAGATGCCGGTCGAATGCGTGGTGAGCCGGTCCGGGGG
>JAEZJH010000488.1 GCA_023436385.1 Pseudomonadota bacterium | reverse complement strand
CCGCTGGTGCAGTCGTTGTCCCCACCGCAGTAGGCCCCGGGGAGGAGGTCGCCGTAGCCCGGGCCGCACGAGAAGCGGATGGCGCCGGTCGGGTTGGCCGGATCCACCTCGAGGCCGCAGGCCCAGTCGGCCGGGCAGTCGGCGTCGGAGTCACAGTCCTCGCCCCAGCAGAGGTCGAGGACGCCGTAGATCGGCGGGGTCTGCTGCACCTGGAGCGCCGCCGGCCGGCAGACGGTGTTCCCGGCGCAGTCCGCGTCGACCTTGCAGGGCCCGAGGCAGAAGCCGTCCTCGGCCGCCCAGGTGGTGCCGCCGTCGTCGAAGCAGAGGCCCAGGGCGCACTGGTCGTCGGCGGTGCAGGTGTCGCCGGGGCCGGCGCCGCCGTCCCCGGGCATGCACTCGGCGAAGATCTGCTTCTGCGCGTTCACCCCGATCCCGCAGATGAAGTCGTCGTAGGCGGCGCAGTCGGCGTCGTTCTCGCAGGTGGCATGGCAGCCGGAGACGGTGGCCCGCCTCCCGCCTTCGAGGGTGAAGTCGTAGGTGCCGCAGGTGCCCCCGCCGCAGTCGGCGTCGCTCTCGCACGCGCCCCAGCAGAACGCCATGGCCCCGTCGTAGCCCAGGCAGGTGGCCGACCGGCAATCGTCGTCGGCGTCGCAGGGATCGAGGGCGTCCCCGGTCCCCGGGGTGTAGGCGCAGACCGGTACGATCTCGTCGCCCTCCACGGAGATCACGCAGCCCATCCCCGCGCCGCAGTCGGCGTCGTTTCCGCACTCGTCGAGCCACGCCGTCGGCTCCATGCAGAACCCGATCTCCGCGCCGTTGGGACCGATCGGCAGGGGCTTGCAGATCTGGCCGGGATCGCAGACGCCCTCGGGGGACGCGCCCGGGGCACAGGGCTTCCGGCACCGGTCGGTGGCGGCGTCGGCGGGCAGGCAGATCAGGCCGGCCTTGCAGAGCCGTGCCTCGTCGCAGACGTTGCCGACGGTAGACCCGGAGTCGGTGCGTCCGCAGATCCCCGCGGGCTGGTTGCCCTCCATCACGAAGTCGCCGTTCTCGTCGCCCAGGAAGGCGCAGACCTCGCCCTCCGCGCAGGTCGGCGCGTAGGGATTGCACTTCTGGAAGCAGGTGCCCGGATCGTCCCCCTCGCAGCGGTACCCGGGGGCGCAGGCCCGGCCCGGGTCGCAGGGCTCGCCGGCGACCGGCCCGAGATCGCAGCGGCCCGCCGGGAGACAGGCGACGCCGGTGGGGCAGTCGTCGTCCGAGAGGCAGGAGACACACCGGCCGTCGTCCCGGCAGATCGGGTTGGGCGCCCGGCAGTCGTCGTTGTCGGCGCAGGCGACGCACTCGTTCTCCACGCAGCGCCGGCCGTCCCCGCAGTCACCGTCGTATTCGCAGACCACGCAGAGGTTTCGCGCCTCGTCGCAGAAGGGCTTGGCCGTCCCGGCGCAGTGCGTGTTGCTCAGACATTCGACGCAGCTGCTGTCCTCGGCGCGGCAGTAGCTGCCGTCGGGACACCCCAGGGAGACACAGTCGCCGGGGACACAGGCGTGGCGGGGAAGCGTGCAGGCCTCGCCCTCGGCGCAGTCGTCGTGGTTGTCGCAGACCACCCGCACGCAGGCGAGCGCCGTCCCGCCCTCCGGGATCCGGCAGGCCCTCCCGATCGGGCAATCCGCGGTGGTCTCGCAGGAACCGGAGCCGGGGTCGGGCTCGCATTCGCCGCAGCTCGAGCAGACCTGGAGCGACGGACAGTCGTCGCTCGACGAGCAGACCCGCTCGATCCCCGCGCAGGGACCGCTCCCCCCGCCGCCGCCGGGGTCGGTGCTCTCCTCGTCGCTACAGGCCGCGAACCCCAGGACCAAAAACACGCCGACCGCCCCAACGAGCATCCCGCGCATGGTCTCTCCGGATCGTCTGTGAGTGATCCGGAATCATCCCCGGCGGGAGCGGTGCGGTCAACCGGCTGCCACCTCCCGCAGCTCGTCGGCCGTAAACCGATATACCGTCTTGCAGAATTCGCAGGTGAGGACGGTGCCGCCCTCCGCGATCATCCCCTCGAGCTCCTCGCGGCCGGCGGCGAGGATCCCGCGCACCGCCCGCTCCCGATCGCAGGTGCAGCGGTAGGCGAGGGGCGTCTGCTCGAGGACCTCCAGCGCCTCGAGGCCCGGCACCGCCGGCACTGCCCCGTCGGACGCGAAGGCCCGGCCCAGCTCCGCGGCGGAGAGGGCCGAGCCCAGCTCCGCGAGGGTGGCCTCGTCGCCCCCGGGGAGCCGCTGCAAAAGGACCCCGGCCGCCCGCTCGATCCGGCCGGCGGCGTCGACGGCGATGGTGGTGGCGAGCCGGGTAGCCACCTGCTCGGAGACCGCGAAGTAGCGGGAGAGCGCCGCGTCGAGCCGGGGCGGGTCGAGCTCGATGGTCCCCCGGTAGAGCTCGCCGTTGGGCTGTTCCCGGAGCACCGCCAGGTAGGCGTCCGGTCCCAGCGTGGGGCCCAGATCGTCCGGATCCCGGCCGGGGAAGTGGACCTTCGGCCCGCGGATCCAGGCGCGGACCGCGCCGTCGGCGGAGGCGTCGACGAACAGGCCGCGCATCGGCCCGTCGCCGCCGAGCTGCAGGGTCACCCGCGCCGCGCCCTTGCCGAGTCCGCCCAGGAGCGTGGCGCCGACCACCGCCCGGGCGAGCACCGCGGCGGCGGTGGGCGAGCATTCGTGGAGCTCCGCGGCCCGGCGGGCCGCGTCGGTGGCGTGGACGACGATCACCCGGAGGTCCGGGGTCGGGAGGAGGCCGCGGAGGATCTGATCGGAGGGCATGGAGAACCTTAGGAGTCGCCGACGACGCTGCGGATCGTCTCCCGGAGCCCGTGTTTCGGCTTCCAGCCGAGCTCGCGGGCGAACCGGGAGCCGTCGACCGTGCAGATGTACTGGATGAAGTCCACCTCGCCCGGCGGGAACTCGGAGAGGCGGAACCGGAACAGCCCCTTGGCCAGGGGCCGGGCGAGGAGGTGGGGGAGGCCGATCGGCTCGCGGCCCAGCTCCCGGAGCGCGGCGGAGAGCGGCACCTCGCCCGGGCCGACCACGTTGTAGACGCCCCGGGCCCCCGGGGTGAGGGCCAAGACCATCGCCCGGCAGACGTCCTCGTAGTGGATCAGCTGCAGCATCGGGTCGAAGCCGAGGAGGCGCATCGGCCGCCGCAGCCGGAGATACATCGAGGGCGCGTTCTTGATCTGCGGCCCGACGATGTGCACCGGCCGGAGGATCACCGTCTCCACCTCCGGGTGCTTCCAGGTGAAGGACTGGGCGAGGATGTCCACCTCCACCAGGTCTCGAATTTCTCCGAACCGGGCCGCCGCCATCAGCGGCGCGTCCTCGGTGAGGAAGTTGGTGTTGTCGGGGTGGGGCCCGTAAACGCTGGCGGAGGAGAGCACCACCAGCTTCTTCACGCCGTGGCGCGCGCAGTACTCGAGGGCCTTGGCGGTCCCGAGGACGTTGAAGTGGTGATGCTCCTCCGCGGAGAGCCGGGGATCGTGGAGGATCCCCATGTGGATCAGGGCGTCGATCCCCCCGCGTCGGAAGAGGTCCTCCGCCTTCCGCTTGCGGATGTCGAGCTGGTGGACCTCCAGGTCCTTCGGCCGGCCGGGGAACGGCCGTCGGTCGATCCCCACGATCCGCGCGTGGCCGTGGAGCTGCTTGACCAGGGTGCGGCCCAGGTTGCTGGAGATGCCGGTGATCGCGACGGTCGAGGCCAAGGCAGTTCCTACCAGTAGACGTGTTTCCGCTCGCCGAGCCCGCGGTCGAGGAGCCCCTGGACCGCGGCCTTCACCTGCCGCACCTTCCGGTCCAACTCGGCGTCGTCGTCGTCGGGCCGGCCGGTGAAGCGCATCGGGTCGCCGAAGTGAAGGTGGTAGCGGGCGGGGAGCGGGATCGGGAGCAGCGTCGGGGTGAGCGGGAAGGCCGGCATCTTCAGCAGCCGGGCGAGGGGCTTCACGTCCACCACCGCCTTGGCCTGCTCCTCGGCGCCGACCACGCCGATGGGGACGATCGGGGTGTTGGTCTCGAGGGCGAGGCGCATGAACCCGAGCCCGAAGTCGGCCAGCCGGTAGCGCTGGCTGTAGAGCTTGTTCAGGCCCCGGGTCCCCTCCGGGAAGACCAGGATCGCCTCGTCGTTCTCGAGGAGCCGGATGCAGTTCTCCGGCGTCCCCACCACCTGGCCGCAGCGAGCCATGAAGGTGGAGACGTAGGGCAGGGTGGGGACCCACTTGTCGGCCATCGCCCGGGCCATCCGCGGCGGCTTCGCCTCCATGAGCAGCGCCACCTCGATCATCGCGCCGTCGAGGGGGAGCTGGCCGGAGTGGTTGGCCACCAGGATCACCCGGCCCTGCGGGACCTTCTCCATCCCGTAGGTCCGGACCCGGAAGTAGTGCTTGTAGAGCCAGACCAGGGGACCGACCGCCGCCAGCGCGTAGTCGATCGAGAAGCCGAAGGGGTCGACGCCGTACTCGTTCTTCGACCGGGGCTCGAGCCGGCGCATTCGCTCCCCGGCTTCGTCGCCGGCGAGGCGCAGGGTCAGGTCGGTGAGGCCCCGCTGTACGGCGCGGCCCAGGTCATCGAGCATCTCGTCCTCCGGCGCGGAATCTAGCGCAATTCGGGGCCCAGGCGCCGCGCCGCTTCCTCGAGGGTGACCACCTCGAAGTCCTCCCGCACCCAGTCGAGGAGCTCGGCGAGCCGCTGCCGCTTCAGGTCCGCCGGGATCGCCAGGTCGCGCGGGGCCCGGGCCAGCTCCCGGGAGGAGCCGTCGGTCTCGTCGAGGAGGTCGATCC
>JAEZJH010000483.1 GCA_023436385.1 Pseudomonadota bacterium | reverse complement strand
GTTCTGAGCCGAGCCAAGTAGACGACGGCGTCGGAGGCAACCACGGGCGGAGCGAGTTGGACTCGCTCCGCCCGTCTCGCTTTGGGCCGATCGAACGTCCGGACGACCAACCACCCGAGGACCCGGTCCGCGACGCCCGCCGGCCTGCCCGCGAGCGCCCTGCCCTGCACATGCGAGACGGGCGGCCGAGGTCTCCCTCGCGCCGCCCGTCTCGTTCATCCTGAACGCTCGCGCGCCCTATGGAGCCTCGGAGAGACTGCAGGCCGGGCCGCGGACCGCGTCCTCGCCCGTGCACGAGGACTCGATCCCCTTGATCGAGACGAACACCTCGTTGGCGCTCTGCATCCGGCCGCAGAGGTCGCCGTTGAAGCGGATCCGCTGGGCGTCGCCGTTCACGAAGTTCCAGGTGCCGTCGCCCTCGCCGCAGTTGGTGACCACGTCCGCGCCGTCGATGTTGAGCTTCACCTGGATCAGCCGCCCCTCGCAGACCGGGCCGGAGAGCACGTACTCGCAGGGCGCGGTGATCGACTCGAGGATCTCGGTGATCGAGGCCTGGAGCGCCGCCCGGTCGCCCGCCGAGTAGAACGCGGGGTTGAGCACCTGGCCGGTGGTCGGATCCTTCCGCGGCCGACCGCCGGCGTTGGCCAGGGCGTTCAACACGTCGACCGCCAGCGACTGGCCCTGGAAGGTCTCTCCCAGGCCGATCACGAAGGTCTTCACGTCGGCGGCCGCCAGCGCCTGCACCATCTGCAGCGAGGCGTCGCGGTCGAGGCAGAGGGTCGCGTCGGAGAGCGTGCCCTCCTGGCCGAAGGAGACGCCGCCGCACCCGATCTCCTGCGAGCAGGTGCACGGCATCGGGTGCTGGTCGTTGCAGTTCATCAGGCCGTCGGTGACCAGCACCACGTAGGCGGCGCGCCCGTCATAGGTGTCCTTCAGCTCGCCGGTGGAGGCGTCGACCAGGGTGTCGAGCGCCTTCTTGAGCGCCTTGGTGGTGGGTGTGCCGCCCTCGGGCGCGTCGATCAGCGGGTTGGTCGAGTACTCGCGCTGCACCAGATCGGCGCCGCTCGACAGGGTGGACGGGGTCACCAGGGTGTTGGCCTCGCCACAGCCGGCGGTACCGCCGATCCCGTAGAGGATCAGGCCGTACTGCGCGTCCTGGGCGTGGGACTGCAGGGCCTCGGCCATCACCGACTGGGAGATGTCCATCCGGGAGCGGTAATCCTCCTGCGGCTGGCCGACCACGCCGCAGCCTTCCCCCGGCCCGGCCCGCTCGGTTCCGAAGCAGAGGTTCATCGAGCCGGAGCGATCCTGCACGATCAGCAAAACGGGGGGCTTCGCGCCGGTGAAGCGCTGCGAGGTCTCGACCGCCACCACCGTCTGCGGGTCGACGCCCTCCATCGAATACGACTGGCAGGCGGCTGCGCCGCCGAGGGCCACGAGCCCGAGGGCCAGGACCGGGAACCGGGACTGCATGCTTCCTCCGCGCCGGGCGGCGCCGGTGCAACGAGCGACGAAGCCGCCGGAAACGAAGCGATTCTAGGGAGCGAGGGGACGGGCGGGCAACGAGGCGTTGCTCGCACCTGGGCCCACCGGGGGAGTGGTTGTCGGGCGTCACCCGACGTCGAGGTAGGTGGCGACGTAGTCCTTGGCCGTCCGCGCCGCCTCTTCCAGCGAGGCGCCCCGAGCGAGTGCGGTGGCCAGGGCGGAGGCAAAGCGGCAGCCCGTGCCCCGGCGCGTCCCGGCCCGACGCACGCCGGGAAGGCGGGTAACGCCGCCGGCGGTGACCACCAGGTCCGCCGGCTCGCCCGGGAGGTGGCCACCCTTGGCGATCACCGCCCGGGCGCCCCTCTCGACGAGGATCCGGGCACAGGCGATCAACGAGGCCTCGTCCTCCGGAACCGGACGATCGGCGAGGGCCGCCGCCTCGGGGACGTTGGGCGTGAGGACCGCCCCGGCGGCGACGAGGGCGTCGTAGGCCCGGGCGGCGGCGCCCAGGGCCGCGCCGGAGGAGGCCCGGAGCACCGGGTCGATCACCCACGGCACGCCGGCGAGACGCCCGTCCCGCGCCAACTCCGCCACCGCGGCGACGATCGCCGGCGAGCCGAGCATCCCCAGCTTCACCGCCGCGATCGGGCCGTCCTCCTCGGCCAGCGCCACCGCCTGCTCGATCACCAGCGGCACCGGGAGCGCCTCGAAGCGCCGCACCGCCCGCGTGGTCTGCACGGTGATCGCCGTCGCACAGGCGAGCGGCCGCCCGCCGCCGGCGCGGATCGCCTCCGCGTCGGCGAGGAGCCCGGCGCCGCCCGAGGGGTCGAGGCCGGCGAGGACGAGCACACTCGCCCGGGTCACGCGGTCGGTCCCTCCCGCAGCCGGGAGCTCCGGAGGCACCTTCACCGCCGCGCCCGGGCCGCGTCGACCAGCGCGCGGTAGACCGCCAGGTTCCAGGGGGCGGAGTCGAGCAGCATCTCCGGGTGCCACTGCACGCCGACCACGAACGGCGCCTGCGGATCCTCGATCACCTCGACGATCCCGTCGGGGCCGAAGCCGGTGGCCACCAGCCCCTCGCCGAGCCGGTCGACCGCCTGGTGATGCGTGGAGTTGACCGCCAGGCCGGCGACGCCACAGGTCCGGGCGAACCAGGAGCCCGCCTCCACCACCAGCGGATGGGCGGGGGTATCCCGCGGGGTCTTCTGTTCGTGGTCGCCGGCGGCGGGAACCTGGGTCTTGAGATCCTGAAAAAGCGAACCACCCCGGACCACGTTGAGGAGCTGCATCCCGCCGCAGACCCCGAGGATCGGCAGGCCGCGGGAGAGCGCCCCCTCGAGCAGCTCCCGCTCGAACCCGGTGCGCTCGGGGTTGGCCGGGCCACAGGCCGGGAGCCGCGCCTCGCCGTACGCCTCCGGAGGCACGTCGAAGGCGCCGCCGCTGACCAGGAGCCCGTCGGCGAGGTCGAGGAGCGAGGGCACGTCGGCGCCGTAGGGCGTGACCAGCGGCAGGCCGCCCGCCCGGATCACCGCATCGGCATAGCAGCGCTTGAGCCAGAGCCGCGGCCAGTCCCGCTCCTCGAGGTCGGGGGTGACGAGGATGCGCGGGAACGCCTTCACCGCCGCCCCCTCCCGGCCGCGAAGGCCTCCCAAAGGAGCCGGGCCCGGGTCTCGACATCGGCCGCGCCGAGGAGATCGGAGACCACCGCCGCGGCGTGGGCCCCGGCGGCGGCCACCTCGCCGATCCGGCCGAGGTCGATCC
>JAEZJH010000383.1 GCA_023436385.1 Pseudomonadota bacterium | reverse complement strand
GGTGGGGGTGAAGCGCCTCCGCCCGGGTGGCGAGGACCGCGATCCCCAGCGCCAACGCCACCCTTCCCGTCCGACCTCGCATGCCCGTCTCCCGCCGCCGTCCAGCGACGAAAGGTGGGTGGGGCGGGAGCCGTGCGCCAGCCGCGGGGCCTCCCGGGAGAATCCCCCCTCGACGGGGCTACCTCGACGACGGGCGCTGAAAACAGCACCGCCGCGGGCACTCGTGGCGCCCGCGGCGGGCCTCTCTTCGGGAGGGCGCGGAAGGCGGGAATTCGCCCCGCCGCTCCGCGTGCGGTCGGGGCCGCTCGAGCCCGGGGTCTCGAGCCAGGGGGGGTAGCGCCGCCGGGCGGCGCTCGCCGGAAGCCGTGCGGTGCACGGCGTCCGCCCCGGGAAAGATGCGCTGGCGTCGGTGTGTCCGGGCCTCCTGTTCCCGGGCAGCCTCTTGTTCTCTCGTCCTACCGACGGCTTGCTTCCTTGCCCATTCAACACGCATGCCGATCGGCTATTCCCGGCCAGAGGAGCGCTGGCGAGGGATTCCGGCGCGACGAGGCGTTCCCCGGGGCGAAAAGGCCGCGCCCGGGAGTGGCAAACGCGCCACACCTACGACCGGCGGAGGCGCTTGCAGGCTGGTCTGTCTAGTGTGCGCGCAATATTCCCGACTATTTGCACCGACCGAGCGCATACACCCCGCACCCGGAGCGCCGTCGAGCACCGGCCGGAAACACGGGGGCGGCGGGTTCGAAAACTCGAACCCGCTCCCGGGAACCGGCGGTTCGTAATATCGAACCCGCGATCCTCCCCTCACGGCCGCGCGCCCGTGGAGCGACGACCGCGGTGGATCCCCGGCTCCGGCGGCGGCCGAAGCCAGGGCTCGCGACCATCAGACCCGGCGGAGGATCAGCGCCTTCAGGTAGTGGCCCTCACGGAAGGCGAGCGCGACCGGGTGGTCCGGCGGCTGACGGCGGGCCTCGAGGAGTTGGAGGTCGACCCGGGCCTTGGCCGCGCCCTGGTTCACCGCCCCCAGGAACTCCTCGAACGAGACCCGGGCCGAGCAGGAGCAGGTGACCAGGTACCCGCCCGGTCGGAGGAGCGCGAGCGCGCTCCGGTTGAGCGAGGCGTAGCCGTCGAGGGCCGCGGGCACCGCCTTCTGGCTCTTCGCGAAGGCCGGCGGGTCGAGGACGATCAGGTCGAAGCTCCGGCCCTCGCGCTTCGCCGCCGCCAGGTAGTCGAACACGTCGCCCCGGACGAAGCCGTGGGCCTCGGGATCGAGGCCGCTGGCGACGAAGCTCTCCCGGGCCACGCCGAGGGCGTCGCCGTCGAGATCGAGGGTGGTGACCTTCCGGGCCCCGCCCAGGGCGAGGTGCAGGGAGAAGCCGCCGGTGTAGCCGAAGCAGTTGAGGGCCTCCCGGCCCCGCGCGTACCGCCGCACCGCGTGGCGGTTCTCCCGCTGGTCGAGGAAGAACCCCGTCTTCTGGCCGCCGCGGACGTCGACCAGGATGGTGGCGTCGCCCTCGTGGATGGCGATCCGCTCCGGCGGCGCCTCGCCCCAGCGCACCACCCCTCCCGCCGGCCCCTCGGACTCGGCGCCCTCGTCGTCGTCCCGGCCCAGGTCCTCGCGCCCGAAGATCCCGCGGATCCCCGGCACCTCGGCCCGGAGCGCCTCGACGATGGCGTCGCGGTGGGGAACGAGGCCCGCGGAGTAGAGCTTGGTGACCAGGAAGCCCGCGTAGCGGTCGACGATCAGCGCCGGGAGCCCGTCGTTCTCGCCGTGGACCACCCGGTAGCCGTCGACCCCCCGGCCCAGGACCTCCTCCCGCAGCGCCGCCGCCCGGGCGATCCGGCGCCGCCAGAAGCGGCCGTCGATCGCCTCCGCCGGATCCCGGCTGAGCACACGAACGCGGATCGGGCTCTTCGGATCGAAGTAGCCCCGGGCGACGAAGCGGCCGCCCTCGTGGAGGTCCACGATGGCCCCGGGCTCGAACCGGGGCTTTCCGGCGATGGCCCGGGCGAAGACCCAGGGGTGGCCCTGCCGCAGGTGGCGGCCCAGGTCCTTCTCCAACTCGACGACGGGGTAATTCATCGGGTTCCTTCTGCGCCGCACGGGGCCGGCTGGGTCTCGAGGAGGTTCGCCGGGAGGACGCCGTCGGCGAGGGGCAAGGTCTCGCGGCCGCGGATCGCCACGGTCCCGGTGGGGGAGATCACCCGCCAGGCCCGCTCCGAGGTGCGGTAGGCGGAACCGGCGGCGCCGCTGCACGGCCGGACGCCGCGGGATAGGCCGCGGACCCAAAGCTCCTCCGTGCCGTCCCCGTCCCGATCGGCGGCGTAGGCCACCGCGTCGTGGAGGTCGGCGGCGCCGCCGGCGCCGAGGCGGGCCTGGCCGAGGAGGGCCGCGAGCGGCGACGGGCGGCCGGGCTGGAAGACGAGGAGCCGCCGGTCGAAGCCGCCGCCCTCGAAGGCGCCGCACCCCACCCCCCGTTCCTCGTGGACCACCGGGAGCCGGGCCCGGCCCGCGGCGAGGCTCCCCGTGAGCGTCCACTCGCCGTGGCAGGAGCGGGCCCCGTCCCGGAGGGAGGCGAGGCCCCAGCCGGCGGCCACCGTCCCGTCGGACCGCAAGGCGATCAGCACCGCCGCGGCCACCGGGCCGTCGACCCGGGCGAGGATCACCTGCTCCCGGCTGCCGTCCCCGTCGACGTCGAGGTCCAGGAGCCCGGCGGCCGGGAGATCGTCGCCGCCCGCCACACCCTCGGGAAGGTACGGCCGGACCAATCCGGCCGGCAGGAGCAGATCGGCACCCGGGGCGACGGCGGCCGGTCCGTCGAAGGTGGCCAGGAGCCGGCCACCCGGAGGTGGCGGGTAGCCGGCCGATGTTGCCGGCGGAACGGCGGGATCGACCGGCAGGTCCCCGGGAACCGGAGCCCCCGCCCCCGCGTCCCG
>JAEZJH010000333.1 GCA_023436385.1 Pseudomonadota bacterium | reverse complement strand
TCGCCGGGCATGATCGAGCCGCCGCCGCTGCCGCCGGTCCCGCCGGTGCCCGGGTAGCCGGTGCGCTCGTCCTCGCCGGGCATGATCGAGCCGCCGCCGCTGCCGCCCGTGCCGCCGGCACCCGGGTAGCCGGTGCGCTCGTCCTCACCCGGCTCGATCCCCATGCCGCCGGATCCGCCGGGCCCGGGGTAGCCCGTCCGTTCCTCGCCTCCCGGCGAGATCGATCCCGGCGAGGAGGGATCGGACGGAGAGTTCTCGTCGATCACCGTCTCGTCTTCCTCGATCAGGACGTCGTCGTCGGCCGAGCCTGGATAGGCGGTCCGCTCGTCCGCGCCCGGCTCCGTGGTTCCGGTCTCGGGGGACGTTTCCCCGTCGGACGGCGGGGGCGTCCCGGCCGGCTCCGACGGTCCCGCCGCGGGCGGCGTCGTTGCCTCCTCCCGCTCGTCCGCCTTCCGGTCCTTGCTGCAACCGGCCAAGGCGGCCAGGCCGAGCGCGAGCACGGCAATCGAAAGACCTCGCAACCCCTTCATGCTGCCTCCTGGTCGTGATCCGGAGGCACGAGGACGGCCTCCCGGTCCTGATCCGGGAGGACGATGGAAGCGCCTGGCCGCGATGGCGAGCCCCCGAGCCGCTCGGGGCTCGGTCGCATGGCGGGGGAGCGGGCAGGGGAGCGAGCTATCCCGGCGGCGGCCCCGGCGGAGGCGCCCCATCGTCGCCCTCCGCCGCGTTCTCGAACCGGGTGAACTCCGACATGAACACCAGCGGGAACCCGCCCGTCGGCCCGTTTCGCTGCTTGGCGATGATCAACTCCACCTCGACCGGCCCGCCCAGCCCGTTGGGCACCGCGTCCGGCTCTTTATGAATAAATAATACACAATCTGCGTCCTGCTCGATTGCGCCAGATTCACGAAGGTCGGCGAGCTGGGGCTTGCGCTTGTTCTTCTCGACGTCACGGGAGAGCTGGGAGAGGGCCATGATCGGGAGCGAGAGCTCCTTCGAGAGGCTCTTCAGGCCACGGGAGATCTCGGAGATCTCCAGCTGGCGGCTCTCGCTCTTCCCGCCGCCGCTCATCAGCTGCAGGTAGTCGATGACCAGGAAGCCCAGGTCCTTGTTCTGCTGCTTGAGCCGCCGGGCCTTGGAACGCAGCTCCATGATCGTCAGCGAGCCGGAGTCGTCGATGTAGATCGGCGCCTCCCAGAGCGACGCGGCGTGCTGCATGATCATCGACATGTCGTAGTCGGAGAGCTTGCCGCTCTTCAGCTTGCCCTGGGAGATCCGGGCCTCCGAGCAGAGCATGCGGAGCGCCAGCTGCGAGCAGGGCATCTCCAGGCTGAAGACCGCCACCGCGCACTTCGGGTCGGCGTGACAGGCGGCGTGGAGCGCCATGTTCATCGCCAGCGAGGTCTTTCCGACGCCGGGGCGGGCGGCGAGGATGAAGAGCTCGCCGGGGTGGAAGCCGGTGGTCCAGCGGTCGAGCTTGTAGATCCCGGTGGGCATCCCGGTGACCGCCGAGTGGCTCTGCCGCATCTTCTCGACGAGCTTCAGGGTCTCCTTGAGGACGTCCTCCATGATCCGCGGCTCGCCCTTGCGGCCGCGGTCGGTGACCCCGAAGACCAGCTTCTCGGCGTTGTCGCAGAGCTGCGAGGTGTCCCCGGCCTCCACCGCCAGCTCGCCGATCCGCTCGCCGATGGTGGCCAGGCGGCGACGGAGCGCCTTGTCGGCGACCAGATCCGCGTAGTGCTCGAGGTTCGCGGCGGAGAGGGCCGACTCCTCGATCCCCCGGAGCCGCTCGGCGACCGCCGGGTCGAGCTCGCCGGTGGCGGAGAGCCGGCCCTGGATGGTGATCGCGTCGATCGCCGCGCGATCGGGGATCGCCAGCATCGCCCCGAAGATCTTCCGGTGCGGGGGTTCGTAGAAGTCATCCGGCTGCAGCCGGCCCTCCACCTCGCCCAGGCGCCGGGGGTCGATGATCAGCGCGCCCAGGAGCCCACGCTCGGCCTCCACGTCGTGGACCTGGGTGGTCTTTCGCTCCGCCTCTCGCTCGCTCCGCATCCGCATCGGGCGGACTTTACACCGGGGGACCGACGTCCGCGAAGCGCCCCCAGGAACGGCGAAGGCCGGTCCCCGGAGGAACCGGCCTTCACCGTACGCCGCGGTGGGGCAGGGGCTTACGCCTCGGCGACCACGTGCAGCTTGACCGGCTGAACCACCTCGCTGTGGAGCTTCACCGGGACCTCGAAGTCACCGAGGGCCTTGATCGGCTCGTCGAGCTGGATCTGCCGGCGGTCGATCTGCAGGCCGAGGCCGGCCAGCGCCTCCGCCACGTCGAGGGCGGTGACGGAGCCGTAGAGCTTCTCCTGCTCGCCCACCTTGCGGGCGATGGAGATCTCCACCTCGGCGAGCCGACGGGCCACCGCCGTCGCCGAGGCCTTCAGCTTGGCCTGGCGGGCGAGGATGACCTTCTTGTCGTGCTCGATCTTCCGGATGTTCCCCACGGTGGCCAGCACGGCCTTGTTCCGCGGGATCAGGTAGTTCCGGCCGTAGCCGGGCTTCACCTCGACGACGTCGCCGACCTTGCCGAGGTTCTCCACGTCCTCACGAAGGATGACCTTCATCGCCTGTCTCCTCAGACGTGGTGCATCACGGTGTAGGGAAGGAGCGCCAGCTGCCGGGCCCGCTTGATCGCCAGGGCCACATCGCGCTGGTGCTTGGCGCAGGTGCCGCTGATCCGCCGGGGGATGATCTTGCCGCGCTCGGTGACGAAGTACTTGAGCGTGCCGGCGTCCTTGTAATCCACCTTGGCGTTCTTGTCGGCGCAGAACCGGCAGACCTTCTTGCGGCCGAAACCACGCCGTCCGCCGCCAGCGCCACCGCCCTCGCCGCGACCGCCGCCGCGGCCACCGCCGCGCTCGCCGAAATCACGTGCCATGTCGAACTCTCCTTCTCGGGTCTCGATGCGCATGGCGCATCGGAGGGCGCGGACCGGGCCGCGCCCGAAGGGTTACGCCTTCTCTTCCTCGGACTCGTCGCCGCGGGACTCGGACTCCTCGCCCTCGCCCTCGCCCTCACCCTCGGCGGCCTCCTCGCGGGCCTCGCGGGGCGGACGCTCCTCCTCGCGATCGCCCTCGAGCACCACGTCCTGCTCGGTGGGCCGGGCCTCGGGGTTCACCGCGTCCGCGAGCTTGATGGTCTGGAACTTGGCGACCTCCTCCAGGTTGCGGAGGTTGCGCTCCAGCTCCGAGACCGCCTTGCCCTCGCCGACGTAGTCGACGTGGACGTAGATCGCGCGGGCCTGCTTGGCGACCGGGAACGCCGTCTTCTTGCGGCCCCAGGTGGTGAACTTGATCACCCGCCCGCCGTTCGCCTCGACCACCGAGCGCACGCGCTCCTTGATCCGCTCGAGGGCGTCGGGGGCGAGATCCGCCTGGACCAGGTAGATCGTCTCGTATTCGCGGACGGTAGCCGCCGTGCGCTGCATCCGGTGCTCGCGCGCGGGGGCCGGCGTCGTCGTCGCCTGCTCTTCCGCCATGTTTCTTCCTCCTGGGCTTGCCACGGGTCTGGCCCGTAGCGAGGAAGCCTGGGACCGGTGCTGCCCACCGGAACCGTTCCGGTGTCTCCGCGGGTCCCCTCCGCGGGAAAGGCTATTTGGCCGGCGAAGCTTCCCGCCGGTTGAATTCGTTCATGCAGGCCAGGGCGCCCTTCGACAACACGCAGCGCGCCGCGTCCGCCGCCCGGCCCAAGAGGAAGGGCAACTCCTCGCCCTCCCGCTTGTCGAAGCCGCCGAGCACGTGCCCGACGACCTCCTTCTTTCCACCCGGCCGCCCGATCCCCACCCGGACCCGGACGAAATCGGGGCCCAGGTGGGCGATGCAGCTGCGGATCCCGTTGTTGCCGGCGTGACCGCCGCCGACCTTCACCTGGACCCGGCCGAACTCGAGGTCGAGGTCGTCGTGGATCACCACCACGTCGGAGACCTCGACCTTGTAGAACCGCGCCGCCGCCCCGACCGCTTCGCCGGAGAGGTTCATGAAGGTGAGGGGCCGGACCAGCAGCGTCTTGACCCCGTCGACCGTCCCCTCGCCGATCTCCGCGCCGAACTTCTTGCGGTCGACCGAAACGCCGGCGGCCCGGGCCACCTCGTCGAGCACCAGCCACCCGACGTTGTGTCGGGTCCGCTCGTACTCCTTGCCGGGGTTACCCAGGCCAGCCAGCAGCTTCACGTCCGATCCCGCCGCGCTACTTCTTCGCCGGAGCCGGCTTGGCCGCCGCCGGAGCCGCCTTGGCCGGAGC
>JAEZJH010000285.1 GCA_023436385.1 Pseudomonadota bacterium | reverse complement strand
GGTCGAGACCCAGGATCTTCTGTGCCACGGGGCTACTCCTCCCGGTAGTTCAGGAGCTTGCCGAGTCCCTGGTCGTACCGGACCACGGCGGTGATCGTCCGCTCCACGTCGCCGGCCTGGCCGGTGGCGCGGATGGTGAACGTCTGGCTCCTGTCGCCCAAGTAGACGTTCTGGGCGGCATTGTTCTTGATCTCGGGTTTCACGGGGATGCCCGCGGCCTCGACGATCGTGACGAACTGCTGCACGGTGAGTCGCATGAACGGCCCGAGGACCCGCAGTGTTTCCAGCTCGTCGAAGATCCCCTGGATGACCGTCGGGTCGCGGAGCGCCGGCTGGTCCTGGTCCCGGGCGGCCGCCTGGATGTTGGCGAGCATCGCCAGGGGATCGGTGGTGTTGACGTTCAGCGCCCAGTTGACGTCCGGATAGACCGTGAAGCGGTCCGAGAAGGCGGCCATGAAGCGATCGGAGACGCCGGCGACCAGGTAGGCCTCTTCCAGCGTGTCGAGCGCCGCGTTCTTCGGCTTGTAGCGGGGCTCGTAGCGGGTGTACGGCCCCTCCTCGTCGCCGAAGCCGGCGACGAAGAGGTCGCCGCCGGCCGCGCCGGCGTTCTGGTCGACCGACGACTGGACCTCGTCCTCGTCGATGTAGTCCCGGAGGTTCGCCAGCATGTCGAGGCGGTTGAACCGCTCCCGGTGCGCGTTCTCCTGGTCGAAGAGGAAGTCCCAGCGGGGATCCATCCACAGCGCGTAGATCTGCTCGGCGGCGGTCCGGGACATCGAGGCGATCCCGCCCAGCTTGTTCAGGTTGAGCTTGGTCTCCTCGTCGTGGATCTCGGCGTGGAAGCCGCCCTGGAAGCTGTCGAAGGTGAGCAGGCCGGCGCTCGGGACCTCGCCGTCGCCCTCGCCTGCCGCCGGCTCGGCGGCCGGGGCCGCGGCCGCGCCGACGAAGGTGGAGATCGCCCCCGACTCCACCGGGAGGACCTCCCAGAGCGCGATGTTGCCGATCCCGCCCAGGGCGCTCTGCGCGAGGCCGCCCAGGCCCGCGCCGCCCGTGCTCCCGCCCAGGTTGCCGGCGGCGTTCCGCAGCGCGCCCGACTGCTGGTCGAGCTGGTACTGGAAGTGGAGCACCAGCCGCGAGAAGTTGAGCGCCGACTTCGCCAGGTACTCGGCCCGGAGGGAGTCGCGGGCGTTCACCGCCAGCGCCGTGTCCACCCGGGTGTTGTAGGCGAAGTCCACCGAGACCGCGGTGAGGACCGCGATCGAGGTGAGGACCATGAGGAGGGCCACGCCGCGACCGCCCCGGGCGTCCCGGGCGATGGTGGTGGCGCTCGCCCTGTTGGAGAAGAGTCGCATCAGCGCCCCAGCGGATAGCGGAGATAGATCCGGGCCTGCGTCGTGTAGCGTCGGACCTTCCCCTCGTCGTCCCGGGCGTACAGGTTCACCTGCACGCGCTCGGGGAGGTGGTTGCGGAACTCCACGTCGGTGGTGTCCCACTCGGAGATCCACTCCTCCTTCCGCACGTCCCAGAACTTGAAGTCGAGGCCCTCGATCCCCTCGGCGACGATGGTGTCCTGGCCGCCGTCCTCGGGCTGGTCGTCGATCACCGTCTTCACCCGGCGGAAGAGCACGTTGACGTCACGCTGGTCGGGGTCCCGGCCGACGCGGTACTCGACGATCGCCTGGTCGCTCTCCTTGGCGTCCTCGTAGAGGCGGACGTGGCCGAGGGTGGTGAAGCGGAGGGTGTCGTCGTCGCCGGAGTCGTCGGCGACGAAGTGGGTCGGCCGCTCGCGGTACCGCTTCGCGTCGAAGCGGTCGGAGAGGAAGGCCATGGAGAGGTCGCGGGTGATCCGGTCCATCGCCACCCGGATGCCATGGTAGCGATCGGCCTCGCTCTCGACGATCTCCCGGGCGGTCTGGAGCGGGGAGAACGAGCCCCACACCAGCGCGCCGATCATCGCCACCACGGCCATGGCGACCGCCACCTCCATCAGCGTGAAGCCGGAGGCGCGGCGGCGCGGGAGGGCGGGCCTCATCGGCGACTCCGATTCGGCCGGGACGGCAGCAAGCCGCCGCCGAGGGGATTGGTGGGGCTGGCGGCGTTCTGCGTGCCGAGGCCGGTGTTGCCCAGGCCGGTACTGCCCGTGCCGAGGTTGCCCGTTCCCAGGTTGCCCGTGCCCGGGTTGCCGGTGCCGATCGTCGACTCGGTGGCCATCGCCTGTGCGGCCAACTCGGGATCGAGGTACTCGCCGCCCGGCTGGCCTGCCGGCGCCAGCACCACCATGTGCGTCACCACCTCGAGCGACTCCTCGTTCGCGCCGTCCTTCCAGGTGACCGTGAGCCGCACCTCCCGGACCGCCTTTTCCAGCGTCTCGGTGAGGGTGGTGACCTGGGCCTCGATCATCGGCTGGATGCTGGCCAGCTGGGACTTCGGATCGGTGGTGGGGGCCGAGGCGGAGGTGGACTCCCGCCGGGCCTGCGTCGCCGACTCCTCGGCGTCGCCCAGGTAGTTCTGGATCAGGTCCTGGACCATCCCGTTGGCGTTGGCCGCGTCGAGGTCGGGCTTGACGATCTCCGCCTCCCACTTGATCCCCGGCCAGCCCTCCTCGGAGAAGTCGCCGTTCAGCTTCTGGTCGAACTCCGAGGTGAAGCCCTCCTGGATGAACTGGGACTCGAGGTCGACCAGCTTCGAGCGGGCGAGCATCGTCGCCACCGACACCTGCTTGGCGTAGGCGTGGGCGGAGACCGTGCCCCCGTTGATGCCGATGATCGCCACCAGGGAGACGGAGAGGATCGCCAGGGCGACCATCACCTCGAGGAGGGTGAAGCCCGCGGCGCGGGTGGGGGAGGGGCGGCGGATCAATCCGGCAGCTCCACCTTCTCCGCGACCGCCCGGGTCCGGCCGGTCACCGGCGAGACGATCACCGTGTAGGTCTCGTCGCCGTCGGTGAGATACAGGTAGGCCCGCTCCGTCTGTCCCCTGGGGAAGAAGTAGAGATAGGCCTGCCCCGACACGTACGGCTCCTCCTGGTGCTGCGTCCACACCGACGAGAACTGCACGCCCTCGGGCAGCGCGTGCCGCGGGGCCAGGTTCGACTCGAACGCGGAGAAGGCGTTCCGTTCTTCCACCATCCGCCGCGCCTCGTCCTCGTCGCCGTGGAGCGCGTCCTGGACCTGCTTCTCCAGCCGCGCGCCCCGGTTCGACTCCTCGGTCTTCTGGACGGTGACCCGGCCCTGGGCGCATTCGGGCCACCACGTCGACTCGTCGAGATCGAAGACCATCCGGCAGGTCTTCCCGGAGAGCGCGGCCTCGCCGTACATCGCGCGGACCGCGCCGCCCAGCCGCCCGGCCTCCTCCCGGAGCTTCACCCCCATCGCCGCCTGCACGGAGGGGACCACGATCATCGCCAGCATGGCGAGGATCCCGATCACCACGGTCAGCTCGAGGAGCGTGTAGCCCCGGGCGATGGAGGAGCGGGCGCGCACCTTACTGCGCGTCCCCGTTGGAGATGTCGTCGCCGCCGCCCTGGGCGCCGTCGGGGCCGTACGAGACGATGTCGAAGCCCTTCTGGTTCTTCTGGCCCGGGAACAGGTAGAGGTACTCCTGGCCCCACGGGTCCTTCGGCACCTGGCCCTTGAGGATCCCCTCCGAGTAGAGGACCTGCAGGCCCTCGCTGGAGTTCGGGTAGCGGCCCTTCTTCAGCTTGTAGATGTCCAGGCCCTGCTCGAAGCCGTTGATGTCGAGGCGGGCCTTGTCGACCTGGGCACCGCCCAAGGTCCCCTGCATGTTGAAGGCGACCACGCCGGCGATCAGGCCGAGGATGGCCACCACCACCATGATCTCGATCAGGGTCATGCCGCGGGCGCCCTGCGAACGCGCCGACACCAGCCGTCGGACCCACTTCCGGAACGTCGTCATCTAGTTTCCTCCGGGGGCGGCGCTCTCCGCCGCCCCTTCCTGTTGGATTGTCTCGACCGCCGGGGCCGCCGTCGCCGAGGTCTGGACCAGGAGGCCGACGGCGAGCAGCGCCGCGACCGTCGCCGCCAGCACCGCCCACGCCGCCACCTTGAGGCCCTTCTCCAGCCGCGACTCGCCCACCGAACACTCCCGAAGCGCCGTCCGTTCCGCGCCTACTTCATGAGCGTGTTCATCTGCAGGATCGGCATCAGGATCGAGAAGACCACGAAGCCGACGCCGCCACCCAGGACCACGATCAGGATCGGCTCGAGCAGGCTGGTCATCGCCGCGATCTTGGTCTCGACCTGCGAGTCGTACGAGACGGCGATATTGAGGAGCATGTCCTCGAGCTGCCCCGACCGTTCCCCGATCGCCACCATGTGGTAGACGATCGGCGGGAACTCGCCGGAGCGCTTCAGCGGCGCGGCGATCGACTCGCCCTCCCGGATCGCGTCCCGGGCGTCCTCGATCACCTTCGACAGCTTGTTGTTGGTGACCAGCGCCTTGACGATCTCCATCGCGGTGAGGAGCGGGACGCCGCTCTTCAGCAGGGTGGCGAGGGTCCGCGCGAACCGGCCGATCGCCAGCATCCGCACCAGCGAGCCGAACACCGGGGCCTTGAGCACCCAGCCGTCGACCCGGTCCTTGCCGGCGGGCGTGGCGTGCCACTTCTGGAAGGCCCAGATCCCCAGGCCGATCAGCACGAAGATCAGCCACCAGTAATCCCGGGCGAAGTTCGACATCCCGATCAGGATCCGGGTGATCAGGGGCAGGGTGGCCCCCATGTCGTCGAACATCTTGGTGATCTTCGGGACCACCACGGTCATCAGCACCATCATCAGGATGAAGCCGATGCCGACCATCACCGCCGGGTAGGTGAGGGTGCCGATGATCTTCGAGCGGAGGCGGGCCTGGCCCTCGGTGAAGTCCGCGAGTCGCACCAGCACCACGTCGAGGGCGCCGGAGTGCTCGCCGGCCCGGACCATGTTGACGTAGAGGTTGGTGAAGGCCTTCGGGTGCTCGGCGAGGGCGTCGGCGAACGAGGCGCCCTCGTTCACCCGCTCCTTCACCTGGGTGACGATGGTCTTCAGCCGCTCGTGCTCGACCTGGTCGATCAGCGCGGTGAGGGCCTCCACCAGCGGGATCCCCGCGCCGAGCAGCGTGGCCAGCTGCCGGGTGAGGATGGCGATGTCGTCGGTCTTGATCCGGCCGAGGAAGAAGCGCTTGAGGCGCACGTCCTTGGTAGTGCCGCCCGCGCCGCGGGAGCCGGCGGCGGCCCGCTCCGCGGTGACCTCCGTGAGGAAGATGCCGTCCTTGCGGAGGAGCGCGCGGAGGGTCTTCGGGCTGTCCGCGTCGCGGACCCCGGTGACCGCCTTCCCGGCGTCGTTGAAGCCCTTGTATTCGAAGACCGGCATCGCTTAGAGCACCACGTCGTCCTGGACCACCCGCAGCACTTCCTCGGCGGAGGTGGAACCCCGGGCGACCTTGATCGCGCCGTGATCCCGGAGGGCGACCATGCCCTTCTGGATCGCGTGCTTCTTGATGGTGTTCGAGTCCACGTTCTTCAGGATCAGCTGCCGGATCTCGTCATCCACCAGCATCATCTCGTAGATGCCGGTCCGGCCCCGGTAGCCGAGCCCGTTGCACTCCTCGCAGCCCTTGGCGCGCCAGAGCACCCCGGTGCCGTGCTTGGCCATCAGCTCCGGGGTGATCCCCACCTCGCGAAGCTCCTCCGCCGTCGGCTGGTACGGCTGCTTGCACTTCTTGCAGAGGGTGCGGACCAGCCGCTGGCCGAGGGCGCCGATCAGCGAGGAGGCGACGAGGAACGGCTCGACGCCCATGTCGACGAGGCGGGTGATCGCGCTCGGGGCGTCGTTGGTGTGAATGGTGGAGAGCACCAGGTGGCCGGTGAGGGAGGCCTGGATGGCGATCTCCGCCGTCTCCAGGTCGCGGGTCTCGCCGACCAGGATCACGTCCGGGTCCTGCCGGAGGAAGGAGCGGAGCGCGGAGGCGAAGGTGAGGCCGATCTTCGACTGCACCGCCACCTGGTTCACGCCCTTCATCTGGTATTCGACCGGATCCTCGGCGGTGAGGATCTTCAGGTCGGGCGTGTTGATCCGGTTGAGCGCCGCGTAGAGCGTGGTCGTCTTGCCGGAGCCGGTGGGGCCGGTGACGAAGATGATCCCGTGGGAGCGCTGGATCAGCTGCTCCATCACGTCGAGCTGGTCCTTGTCGAAGCCGATGTCCTCGAGGTTGAGGAGCACGTTGCTCTTGTCGAGCAGACGCATGACGATGCCCTCGCCCCAGGTCGTGGGCACCGTCGAGAGCCGGATGTCGATGTCCTTGCCGGCGATCTTGATCCGGATGCGGCCGTCCTGGGGCAGGCGGGTCTCCGCGATGTTCAGCTGCCCCATGATCTTCACGCGGGAGGCGATCGCCTTCTGGAAGCGCTTGGGAGGCTTGATCACCTCCTTGAGCACGCCGTCGACGCGGAAGCGGACCACCAGCTCCTTCTCGAAGGGCTCGATGTGAATATCGGAGGCGCGCTCCTTCACCGCGCGCTTCATCATCCAGTTCACCAGGCGGATGATCGGCGCCTCGTCGTCGCGGGAGTCGAGGAGGTCGGGGGCCTCCTCCACCTCCTGCGAGAGCGAGTCGTCCTCCCGGGCCTCGAGCTCCTCGCCGAGGGCGGTGGCGTCGTGGGAGACCTTCTCGTAGACGGAGTTGATCGCGTCGACGATCACCGCGGCGGTGGCCACCACCGGGACGATCCGGCCGCCGAGGAGCAGCCGGGCCTGGTCGAGGACCGGGGTGTCGAGGGGATCGGCGACCGCCACCTCGAGCTCGTCGTCGTTGCGGCGGAGGGGGATCAGCTTGAACTGCTTGGCGAAGTTGATCGGGACGATCCGGATCAGCTCGGTGTCGACGTCGTCGTCCCGGATCCGCGCGACGAAGGGCAGGTCGAGCTGGAGGGCGAGGGCCTGGAGGACCTCCTCCTCGGTGACCGCCTTCATCCCCACCAGGATCTCGCCCAGCCGGCCGCCGTCCTCGGCCTGACGGGCCAGGGCCTCGGCGAGGCGGTCCTCGGCGAGGCCGGCGGTGTGCCGGAGGATCTCGCCGATCGGGCGGCCGCACGCCGCGAAGGGCGGGGCGACGGCGTTCGCCCCGGGGGCGATCGCGACCTGGTCCAAGCGCTGCTCCATTACTCTCCCTCTCCGGGCGCCGGGGCGGCCGGAACGTCCTCGTCCGTGGGGGCCGCGGGGGCC
>JAEZJH010000250.1 GCA_023436385.1 Pseudomonadota bacterium | reverse complement strand
ACGCGGTGCCGCCCCGGGCCGGCGGCGGGAGCGGCGGGAACGAGGAGAAGCGCAGGTGGAGCTTGATCACCGGTCCGGTGGCGAGCCGATTCACCGCCAGCCGGATCCCCGGCGGATCGGGGTGCAGCCGGAGTGCGCCCGGCGCCTCGTGGGGACGGGCCAGGACCGCGTGGGGAACCGCGAGCACCACCCGGCTCGCCAGCACCGCGAACGAACGCCCGGTGCCGTCGTGGCCGGAGACCTCTACGTGCCCGGGCTCCCAGCTCACCTCCTCCACCACGTGGCGGAGGCGCACGTCGAGGCCCGTCGCCAGGGATCCGGGGATCGCCGCCATCCCCTGGCGGAAGCGGAAGGTGCGGTCGCCGTCGATCCGGGCCGCCGCGTGGGACTGGAGCGCGATCGCCGCGGCGCTGGCGCGGGCGGGATCGGCGGCGTCGAAGCCCTCGACGAAGGAGGCCGCGAGCGCCCGGTGTGCCTCCGGGAGCCCGCTCGCCGCGAGATACTCCAAGACACTCGGATTGCCTTCTACCGGGCCGGCGAGGACGTGACTCGCCGCCGCGAAGCTGTCGTCGCAGGGGCCGAAGCCCGTCTCGCCCAGGCAGAGCTGGTGTTCGCCGACTTCACGGACCGTGAGACCGAGATCGAGCGCCAGCTGCCACATCGACTCCGGGCGGCCGTGCATGAACTCCGCGCCCCGCTCCACCGGCAGGCCCCGTGGCCCCCGCGCGGTGTCGATGCGTCCGCCGATCCGGTCGCGGGCCTCGAGGACCACCGGCCGCACCCCGGCCCGTGCCAGCCGGCGGGCGGCGGAGAGGCCCGCGGCGCCGGCGCCGATCACCGCCACTTCGGTCCGTTCCACGTGCCGTGCCTCCTGCGACCAAGGTAAGGGCGGCCCTCGCGGGAAAGGCCGGGCGGAATCTGGGGCCGCGCCCACGCGCGGGAAGGCCGGGCGCCGGCTTCAGGCTCCGGGCGCCATGGCCGCGGCCCACTCCTCCCGGAGGAGGCCCCGCCATTCCAGATCCTCGACGGCGCCGAAGCGCCGCACGTGCCGGCGGAAGGTCCCCTCGTGCCGGAAGCCGAGCCGCTCGAGCACCCGGCCCGAACGCCCGTTGCTCGCGAGGTGGTTCGCGAAGACCCGCTCGAGCCCCAGGTCCACGAACGCGAACGCGAGGGTCGCCGCGCCCGCCTCGGTGGCGTAGCCCTTCCCCCACGAGCCGCGCCCGAGCCAGTAGCCCAGCTCGGCCCGGAGGTGCTCCCGCTCCACGGTGAGTCCGATCGCGCCGGCGAGGAGGCCCGGCGCGGCGCGCTCCTCGATCCCGAAGGCGAAGAGGCGGCCCTCTTCCCGCAGCGCCTCCTGCGTCGCCAGCCAGGCCTCCGCCATCTCGAGCTCGAAGGGAAAGGGCAGATCGGCGGTACTCTTCGCCACCTCCGGATCGCCGGCGAGGCGCTGCACCGCGGCCGCGTCGGCGGCAGTGAGGGGCCGGAGGACGAGGCGCGGCGTCTCGAGGCGGGTCCGGGGAGCGGGCATCGGACGGGACGGTAGCAGGTCGGGGCCGCCGTTGCCTCCGCCGCCTTCCGGGGCCCATCGTCCGGGAGACCGGGAGGCCCAGATGCCGAATCCGAACAATCCCCAGGAAAACCCGCAGTCGAGCGCGCCGGAGGAGCTGCCGGGGACCGACTTCTACGAGTCCGAGCCCCACGAGGCCGAGGAGCGCGAGCGGGGCCAGAAGATCGGCTCCACGTTCGAGGAGTTGGATCACCTGCAGCACGACCAGGTCTGCGGCAAGCAGGTGGACTAGCGGCCGCCCGCGGCCGGGGGTGACGAGGCGACGTCGGAGGGCCGTGCTAGCTTCCCTCCGCATGGCGCTCGAGTACTGCGTGCTCGCCTCCGGTTCGCGGGGCAATTCGGTCTGGGTCCGCGGCGGCGGGGTGGAGCTGCTCGTCGATTGCGGGCTCGCCGCCCGGCCGCTCGAGGCGCGGCTCGCCTCGGTGGGCCGGAGCCTCGCCGCGGTGCAGGCGGTCTTCTGCACCCACGGCCACGGCGATCACGTGGGCGGCGCCGCCGTCCTCGCCCGGAAGCTCGGCCTCTCGATCCACGGCACCCGGACCACGCTCCGGTGCATCCCCCACGACCCGCCGGCAGAGGCGCTGTGCCTCTTGCCCCGGACCGGCGAGGTGCGGCTGGGCGGCCTGACGATCCGCACCGTCCCCACGCCCCACGACATCACCGGCTCCTGCGCGGTGATCGTCGACGACGGCGAGACCTCCCTCGGCGTGGTCACCGACCTGGGCCACGTGACGAAGCCGCTCGTCGAGGCGCTCGCCGATCTCGACGGCCTGATCCTGGAGTCGAACCACGACCTCACCATGCTGCGGGACGGGCCGTACCCGGCGGTGCTGAAGCGCCGGATCGAGTCGAAGGTGGGGCACCTCTCGAACGTGCAGTCCGGCGAGCTGCTCCTCCGGCTGGCGCACCGGGACCTCCAGCACGTGACCCTGGCCCACCTCTCCGAGCAGAACAACGACCCGGCGATCGCCCGCGATGAGGCCGAGCAGGTGATCGCGCGGGCGGTGGGCAAGCCAAACCTGGCGGTGGCGGCGCAGGACGTGGCGGGCGAGCCGGTGCGCCTCCGCCCGCGGGCGCGGAAGGGGCAGCTCGCGTTGTTCTGATCCCGGCAGGCCGCCGGGCGCGGCGGCGGGGCCGGCGGTAGCGTGGCCTCGTGGCCCGCGTCTTCCTCCTCTCCCCGGCGAACGCGAGCGGCGAGCGGGCGGCGATGCTCCTCCGCGACGCGGCCTCGTTCGCGCTCGCCCGGGAGGTGCGATCGGTGGCCGGCGCGCCGGTGGGCGAGGTCTTCTCCTTCCTCTCCGGGCTCTACTTCCGCGGCAAGCTCGCCTACGCCCGGGCCTTCGGCGAGGCGTCGCTGGTGATCACCCCGGACCGCGGCCTGATCGCCCCGGAGACCGCGGTGCGGCTCGACGACCTCCGGGCGATGGCGCACGTGCCGATCGATCGGCGCGAGCCCCGCTACCTGCGGCCGCTCGAGCGGGACGCGGCGGAGCTCGCCCGGCGGACCGCGGAGGACGAGGTGGTGCTCCTGGGGAGCGTCGCCTCGGGAAAGTACGTCGAGGTCCTGAAGGAGTTCTTCGGCGAACGGCTCCTCTTCCCGATCGACTTTGTCGGCCGGGGCGACATGAGCCGGGGCGGACTCCTCCTCCGGTGCGCCCGGGCGGGGACGGAGCTCCCCTACGTGCCGGTGGCGGGGGCGGTGCTCCATGGGAAGCGGCCACCGAAGCTCCCCCCGCTGCGCCGGGAGCGATAAGTTGGGCCCATGGAGACGAAGCGCGCGATCGTGATCGGGGGCACCGGGCTGGTGGGCCGGGAGCTGGTGCGGCTCCTCGTCGGGGACGAGCGCTTCGGCGCGGTGGTGCTCCTCGGCCGGCGCACCCACGGCGTGAGCGATCCGAAGGTGCAGGAGCACCTGATCGACTTCGAGCGGCCCGCGGCGTGGCGCGAGCTGGTGGCCGGCGACGTGCTCTTCAGCTCGCTCGGGACCACGATCAAGAAGGCCGGGAGCCAGGCGGCGCAGTACCGGGTCGATCACGACTACCAGTTCCGCGTCGCCGAGGCCGCCCGGGGCAACGGCGTGCCCGCGTTCGTGCTGGTCTCGAGCGGCGGGGCCAATCCCCGGTCGCGGCTCTTCTACCCGCGGATCAAGGGCGAGCTGGAGCGGGACGTGACCGCGCTCGGCTTCCCGCGGCTCCGGATCCTGCGCCCCGGGCCCCTCGACGGCGGGCGGCGGGAGTACCGGGCCGGCGAGGCGTTCGCGCTGCGGGTGCTCCGGCCGCTGGCGCCGCTGCTGCCGTGGGGGATGCGGCCGATCCGCGCGGAGACCGTGGCCCGGGCGGCGATCGCCACCGCGCTCGATCCGGCGGTGGGGACGCAGATCCACGACGCCCGGGCGCTCTTCCAGCTGGGCGCCGCCTGATCAGACCTCGTCCGGCTCGCAGCCCGCGCCGCCCAGGCGCACCGGCTCGCCGCATTCGCGCGGCGTCGGCGGACCGCAGCCCGGCGGCGTCACCAGCGTGAGGCAGTCTTCCCGCAGGAAGAAGCGGCACCCGGCCTCCTCGGCGTCGGTGAAGGAGACGAAGCCGCAGGAGTCGCCGACCGGCACCAGGAAGTAGTGGTCCACCGAGGCGAAGCCGCCGGCGGCGCGCTCGACGATCCAATGGACCGGCGTGCAGCTCTCCCGGGCTTCCTCGATGCAGGCGAGGATCCCGTCGCGCTCCGCGGGGCAGCGGACCTCCGCGGAGTAGCGGAGGACGCCGCAGTCGCCGAAGTCGAGCCCCGACTCGCGCCGGAAGGCGACGATCGGGTTGGTGTCCGGCGGCGGCGGACGCTCGACGGTGCAGGCGGCGCAGGCGAGGAGAACGAGCGGCAGGAGGCGTTTCACGGGCGCCACCTTATCCGACGTCGCGCGCGCGGGCACGTCCGGTACCGGGCGAGCCGGCGCCGGGCAGGTAGGGGCCGGAATCGTTGGCGGGAGCGGCCCTCGGGCCGCTCAGGCGAGGTCGCGGATCGCGCGGAGCGCCACCTCGATATCCTTCGGCGTGTTGACGAGCGACGGCGCGAGGCGCGGGCTCTTCGTCCCGTAGGGCGCCCGGGTGATCACGATCCCCTTGTCGTAGAGCCGCTCCACCACCTCGCTCGGCTGCAGGCCCTCGACCTCGAAGAGGACCAGCCCCGCGGACACCGCCGGCGAGGCGGGGGTGAGGACGCGGACGTGCCGCATCGCCGCGAGTCCCTCCTTGAGCTGGGTGGCGAGGGCGCGGGTGCGTTCGGCGATCCGGGCCTTGCCCACCGCGTGTTGGAACAGGAAGGCCTCCGGCAGCGCCCAGCGGTGCTCGAAGGAGTGGAAGCCGCCCGGGGTCATGATCCGCCCAGGGGAGGTCCGCGGCGCGAAGGTGGGGATGGTCGGCGAGGTGCGCTCCCAGGCGTCGGGGCGGGCGTAGATCACCCCGGTGCCCCGGGGCCCGAAGATCCACTTGTGCGTCCCGGCCACGAAGAGGTCGCAGCCCAGGTCCGCGAAGTTGGCGTCCTCGACCCCGAAGCCGTGGACCCCGTCCACGACCAGGAGCACGCGGTTCTCCGGCGCGAGCTTCGCGTTGCGGGTGGCCACCAGGTCCGCGATCCGCCGCACCGGGAGCTTCACGCCGTTGGCCGAGTGGACCCAGGTGACCGCCAGGACCCGGGTCCGCGGGCGGATCGCCTTGGCGTAGGCCGCCACCAGCGCGTCCTCCGTGACCCGGCTCGGGTCGTCGTAGGTGCGGACGAGCCTCACCCGGGCGCCGGACTTCCGGGCCTTCAGCCGGAGCGAGTCGCGGGTGGCCCAGTGGTCGTGACGGCTCGCCACCAGTTCGTCGCCGGGGCCGACGGCCAGTCCGTTGTAGACGAGCGCGAGGCCCATGGTGGTGCTGTCGGTGAGGGCCACGTCCGCCGGATCCACGCCGAAGTAGGCGCCCGCCTGCTCGAGCGTCTCGTCGAGGAGCCGGCGGTTGTTCTTCACCCAGTAGGTCACCGGGTTCTCGTCGAGTCCGCGGCGGTGGCGTTCGATCGCCTCGCGGACCACCCGCGGGTGCGAGGCGAGGAGGAGCGCGCCCAGGTGGATCAGGTCCGGCGCCAGGGCGAACTGGGCCCGGACCTGCTCCCAGGTCGGTTCCGGCGCGAGCAGCGGGACCTCCACGGCCGCGGCCGCGGGCGGTGCGGGGACGGGCGGTCCGGGGTCCGGCGCGGCGACGCAGGCCGGCCGGATCGCGGCGCCCGCCAGCCCGAGGAGCGAGCCGGCGAGGAATTCGCGTCGGTCCATGCCCGGGGAAATGGCGACCGGTGCGGGCGACCACAAGAAGCCGGGTTCCGAACGGGCCGGCCGGCCGGGCTCCGGGCGCTTCCGGCGGCGTTCGGCGTCGCTT
>JAEZJH010000245.1 GCA_023436385.1 Pseudomonadota bacterium | reverse complement strand
GCCTCGAGGCCGATCAGCTCGTTGCCCTTGTCGTCGATCGCAAAGATCGACGGAATGGTGAAGTCGCCGCCCTTGTAGGGGATGAGCTGGACCTTGCCGTCGGGACCCGCCACCGCCGCGCAGGAATTGGTGGTCCCCAGGTCGATTCCGATGATCGGAGCCGTGTCGCGCATGCCGGCCATCTTAGCCGACGTGTTGGCTGGATTGCGCGGCCCCTCTCGACGGTTGAGGTCCCGAATTCCTGGCGGAATATCTCGGGGTGCGGGCGGCAGCCCGGTCGCCCGCCGACACCCGGAGGAGCCTTGGACGCGAACAGCTACCTGACGTCGGTCGGCGACGAGGTGAAGTCGATCTTCGTCGAGAACCGCATGATCCTCTCCTTCGACGAGTGGATCGCGGCCTTCCTCCAGGAGCCCCGCCTCCACGCCCGCTCCGCCGCCCAGTACCTGCGGGACGCCCTCGACCACTTCGGCCCCTACTCGATCGACGCCCCCGCCGGCGCCACCCGCCGCTTCCGGCTCTTCGACCGGGAGTTCGATCAGGGCTCCGGGCGGGTCGCCGGCCAGGAAGACGTCCAGAACGCGATCTACCGGATCCTCGGCAACTTCGTCCGGGCCGGGAAGGTCAACAAGGTGATCCTGCTCCACGGGCCGAACGGCGCCGCCAAGAGCTCGGTCGTCCAGTCCCTGGTCCGCGGCCTCGAGGTCTACAGCCGCGCCCCCGAGGGCGCGATGTACAAGATCAACTGGATCTTCCCCACCGAGCAGCTGGTGAAGGGCGCGATCGGCTTCTCCGAGCGCGCCGCCGGCCACATCGGCGAGCCCTCCACCTACGCCCGCCTCGAGTCGGAGGAGGTGGACGCCCACGTCGCCTGCGAGATGAAGGACCACCCGCTCTTCCTGATCCCGCACCGGGAGCGGCGGCGGCTCCTCGAGGAGACCTGCGCGGGCGACGACTTCGTGGTCTCGGAGGCGATCCTCGCGGGCGAGCTGTGCCACAAGTGCCGGCAGATCTACGCCGGGCTCCTGGCCGCCTACCAGGGCGACTACCTGAAGGTCCTCCGCCACGTGCAGGTCGAGCGCTTCTACGTCTCCCAGCGCTACCTGCAGAGCGCGGTCACCGTGGAGCCGCAGCTCTCCGTGGACGCCTCCTACCACCAGGTCACCGCCGACCGGTCGCTCGGGCACCTGCCGCCGTCGCTGCAGAACCTCGATCTCTTCGAGCCCTTCGGGCCGCTGGTCTACGGGAACCGGGGGATCGTCGAGTACTCGGACCTGCTGAAGCGCCAGGTGGAGTCGTACAAGTACCTGCTCGGGACCACGGAGACCAACACCGTCCCCCTCGAGCACTTCCTCCTCCACGTGGACGAGGTCTGGATCGGCACCACCAACGAGAAGCACCTCTCCGCGTTCAAGGAGATGGCGGACTTCGCCTCGTTCAAGGGCCGGATCGAGCTGGTGCGGGTGCCGTACCTGCGCCGGATCGCGGTGGAGCAGGAGATCTACGACGCCCAGGTCACCCGGGCGACGATCGGCAAGCACCTCGCGCCCCACGCCACCCGGGTCGCGGCGGCCTGGGCGGTGCTGACGCGGTTGAAGCGGGCCGATCCCGATCGCTACGAGCGGGAGCTGCACGACATCCTCGAGGACCTCTCGCCGCTGGAGAAGGCGCGGCTCTACGATACCGGCGCCACCCCGGACCGCCTCTCCCTGGGAGCCGCCGCGGAGCTGCGGAAGGCGGTGGGGAAGCTCTACGGCGAGTGGGAGTCGACGCCGGTCTACGAGGGCCGCACCGGCGCCTCGGCCCGGGAGATCAAGACGGCGATCTTCAACGCCGCCCAGGATCCCCGCTTCGCCTGCCTCACCCCGGAGGCGGTCCTCGGCCAGCTGGCCGCGCTCTGCAAGGACAAGACGGTCTACGAGTTCCTGCAGCAGGACGTCCGGGACGGCTACCACGACCACGAGGAGTTCGTGCGGGTGGTGGAGGCCGAATACCTCGACCTCCTCGACGACGAGATCCGCGACTCGATGGGCCTGGTCACGGAGCGGCAGTACGAGGAGCTGTTTGGCCGCTACGTCCGGCAGGTCTCGCACTGGGTGAAGGGCGAGCGGATCGCCAACCGGATCACCGGGGAGAGCGAGCCGGTGGACGAGGAGGGGATGGTCTCCCTCGAGAAGCTGGTGAAGCCGGAGGGCCAGGATAAGAAGGACTTCCGCCGGGGGCTGATCGCCACGATCGGCGCCTGGCGCCTCGACCATCCCTCGGAGGAGGCGGTGGAGTACGCCCGGATCTTCCCGGACCTGTTCCGGCGGATCCGCGACCACTACTTCGGCGAGCGGAAGGGCACGCTCCGGCGCAACAAGGAGAACGTGCTCAAGTACCTCTCGCCCGAGGAGCGGGGGACGCTCTCGGCCAAGGAGGCCCAGGCGGTGGAAGAGCTCCTCGCCAACATGACCTCGCGCTACGGCTACTGCGAGGCGTGTGCGCGGGACGCGATCCTCTTCCTGCTGCAGCGGCGGTACGCGGAGTAACCGAGCGGGCCCACGGGATACCTGCGTCACACACCGTGGGAGAGGGTCGGAGGGGAAGAGGCCACGTCCGGCGAGGGTTCGGACTCGGAACCCACCGAATCGCCGAGGTCTCGATTTGATGTACCGACTGGCCGTCGCCTTCGCCCTCGCCGCCGCGGTCGCTGCGGTGATCCTCTCCGGCCCTGCCCCCGGGACCGAGCCCGCCACCGCCGCCGCTCCCGAGGGCGGCGAGGTCCGCACCGCGGCCCGGGGGAGGGGAGGGACGGTGGCGCCGGCCTTCTCTCCGGCGGAGGGCCACGGCCGCACCGTGACCGCCTTCCCCGGCTCGGCCCACGAGGTGATCCCGGCGGCGATCTCGCCGGCGCCGACCCGCGGCGCGGTGATCAAGGAGATCCTCCCCTCCAACGTCCGGGTCGCCGTCTCCGTCAACGGCAAGCAGATCCGCACCGCCTCCGGCGTGATCTTCGCCGTCGAGCACGGCGCCGCCGGGCCGGTCTCCTACGTCCTCACCAACACGCACGTGGTGGAGACCGGGCCCGACGAGGCGGCGCGGATCGAGATCCTGGTGGATCGGAAGCAGGAGACGACCCGCCATGACGGGAAGGTGGTCGCCCTGGGCGAGGTCCCGGACGTGGACATCGCGGTGGTCGAGGTCCCGGGCCTCGCGGGCCGGCCGGCGACCCTGGCCGGCGACGCGGAGCTGGAGCTCGGCGACGAGGTGGTGGCGATCGGCGCGCCCTTCGGCCGCGGGCTCTCGGTGTCGAGCGGCATCGTCAGCCAGCTGGAGTGGGAGCGGGAGGACGACGAGGGGCCGCTCCGGTTCAAGACCGACGCGCCGATCGGCTACGGCGCCTCCGGCGGCGGCATCTACCGGGTCCCCGACGGCAAGCTCCTGGCGCTGGTCGAGGGCTACCGCACCGCCAAGGTCTCCTTCCCGGTGCAGAAGTCGAGCTACTCCTTCGACGTGCCGATGCCCGGCGAGACCTTCGCCGCGCCGGTGGCGAAGATCCGCCGCTTCCTCAGGAAGCACCAGCTCGAGCGGCTCCTCGCCCCGCCGCCGACCGCCACCGCGGACGCGCGTTAGGAATCGGGTAGACTCGCGGGCTCCCGCACCCCCTGGGCCGGGCGATCCCATTCGAGACCTGCGGTCCGCCGCTCTGGCGACCGCCGGAGGTTCCGTGAAGAAGACCGCGTCCAAGCCGCCCGCTCCGGCCACCGCGACCCGCGCCAGCTGGGACGAGTACTTCATGAACCTGGCCCGCGTGGTGGCGAGCCGCGCCACCTGCGACCGGAAGCTGGTCGGCGCGGTGCTGGTGCGGGACCGGACCGTGCTCTCCACCGGCTACAACGGCTCGCTCCGCGGGCTGCCCCACTGCGACGAGGTCGGGCACCTGATGGAGAACGGCCACTGCGTGGCCACGGTCCACGCCGAGGCCAACGCCATCGTGCAGGCGGCCCGGAACGGCGTGCGGGTGGACGGGGCGACCATCTACACCACCGCCTCGCCGTGCTGGCCCTGCTTCAAGTTGATCGCCAACGCCGGGATCACCCGGATCGTCTTCGGCGAGTTCTACCGGGACGAGCGGATCTTCGATCACGCCCGCCTCATCGGGATCGAGCTGACGGGCCTCGGCCCGAACGCCGTGCCGCCGGCCAAGGCCGCGCCGCGCCGCGGCAACGCGCGTGCT
>JAEZJH010000220.1 GCA_023436385.1 Pseudomonadota bacterium | reverse complement strand
GGCCGAGGGTGACGCCGCCCAGCTCGACGCGATCGACCGTCGCCCGGAAGCGGGCGAAGGCCGGCGGCAGCTCGCGGCCCTCCGCCTCCACGGAGAAGCCCAGCTCCGCTGGCGGCAGGGTCGACTCGAAGGAACGCAGGGAGACCGCGGCGCCCGACGAGCGCACGGTCCAGGCGAAGGGCTGCCGGGCGAGGTCGACCTCGGCCTCGACGGCGATGGTGCCCGGATCGAGCGCCAGCTTGGCCGTCGCCTTGCCGCCGCGGTACGCCGCGGTCCCGGAAAGGCGCAGGTCGCTCCCGGGACGCCAGGCCGGCACCAGCCGGTTGGCATCGGCGGCCGGCAGCTCGATCGACAGCGAGCGGAGTTCCCCCTCGAGGGTCTCGAGATCGCCCGTGCCTTCGGTCGCGATCCGGACGCCGCCGTGGCGCGCCTCGAGCCGGCGGAGCGCGAGCTTTCGGTAGCCCTCGTCGACCGTCGCGTCGAGCGACAGGGAGACCGCGCCCGCGACCGGCGCGTGGAAGTTCGCGGCCACCTCGCCCGCCACCTCCGCGCCGGCGGAATCGACGCGCACCCGCGCCTCGAGCGAGAGCCCGTCGAGCTGCACCGTGGGCGAACCGCCCGCCTCCCGGACCACGATCGCCCCGTCCTCGATCCGCAGCCGATCGACGATCGCCTCGAAGTTGGTGGGCTCGCCGTTCGCCGGCGCCGGCTCGGGCGCGGGCGACCGCGGCGCGAAGGCGTCGACGAGGGAGAACAACCCTCCGCCCGCCGGCGACTCGAGGATCACCCGGGGCCGGACCAGCTCGAGCGAGAGGACGCGGAACTCGAGGCGGGCCATCCCCGGCGCGAGGAGCGGCGCGACCGACGCCCGCTCCACCTCGAGGACCTGCGCGCCCCCGGGCGCGAAGACCTCGACGCCGGCCAGGTGGATCCCGTCGAGCCGCACCGCCGCGCGCCGCACCCTGAGCTCGCCAGCGATCGCCCCGGACACCAGCGTGCCGATCCGGGCCCCGAGCCAGGCCTGCCCGGTGTCGGTACCGAGCGCCAGGGAGCCGGCGAGGAGGGTGGCGAGGAGCACGGCCACCGCGAGGAACGCGGCCTTCGCCGCGGTGCGGAGCCGCCGGGGCGGCGGGGGCGAGGCCGGCGGAGGAGGCGGAAGCGGGCGCACGGTGGTCTCCACCTAGAACGCCTCCCCGATCGAGAAGTGGAGCGAGAACGGCGGCTCGTCGACCGGATAGCTGGCGTCGGCGGTGAAGACCCGGGCCGGCTTCCCGGCCACCCGGTAGCCGGCGTCGAAGCGCACCGGCCCGAAGAGCGTGTGGTAGCGGAGCCCGCCGCCCACCGCCACCACCGGCGAGGAGAGCAGATCGAAGTCGGCGGGCACCTGCCGGGCGACGTTGCCGGCGTCGACGAAGAGCGCCAGCCCCAGCTCTCCCCAGATCGGCACCCGCACCTCCGCGGTGGCCTCGATCATCCCGTCGCCGCCCACCGCCACGGTGTCGCCGGCCTCGATCATCCCGTCCTTCCCGGTGCAGCCGGGAACGTCGACCACCTTGCCGTCCGGCGTGGAGACCTGGCAGGAGCCGGCGCGGATCGCCTGGGGCGAGAGCCGGTTGATCCCGTAGGCGCGCACGCTGGAGCCGCCGCCGGCGTAGAAGCGCTCCATGATCGGCGAGACCTGGCCGTTCTTCGGGAACAGCAGGCCGCCCTCGAGCCGGAGGGCGAGCACCCACCGGTAGGGCAGCGGCACGAAGTAGCGAACCTCGGCCAGCGCCCGGTCGTAGTCGAACTTCGAGCCGAGGGCGCCGCGGCCCTGCTGCAGCGCCAGCGCCGCGTAGATCCCGCGGGTGGTGCGGATCGGATCGTCGCGCCCGTCCCAGGCGAGCCGTTCCTCGAGGTAGGCGAGGATGCAGGCGTCGGAGGCGTCGCCCGAGCCGCCCACCTGGCTGTTGCAGTCGGCCGACAGCTCCGGCCGGCCGGAGAGGGCGACGCCGCCGGTCTCCGTCTCGAGCACGTTGTAGAGCTGGAGGTTGAGGCTGGGCGTGAAGGAGAGCCGGCGGGTGAGGCGCATCGGGAAGCCGATCCGCCCCTTGATCGCGTCGAAGGAGTAGGCCTCCTCGAGGCCCCGCTCGTACTCGAGGTTGAGGTTCCCGTCGACGAAGCGGCCGACCAGGTTTGGCTGCACGAAGTCGAGGGTGCTGGTCCCCACCACCCCGCTCTTCTCCGGGGCGAGGAACTTGAAGGGCGCGTCCTGGGCGAGGAAGGCGTAGCCGAAGCGGTTCTCGAAGGTGAGGCGGCGGAGCCCGCCCAGGAAGTTCCGGTGGGTGAACTCCGCGGTGGCCCGGGCCTCCTGCCGCACCGGATCGATACCCGCGCCGCCGCCGACGCGCAGGGTGCGGAAGGGCGACTCCCGGAGCGCGACGATCACCGGCACCTTGCCCGACTTGGCGTCGGTGGGGCCGCGGGAGACGCGCACGCCGCCGAACACGCCGAGATCGAAGAGGGCCTGCTGCGCCGAGGCGAGCTTCTCCTCGTCGTAGCGCGCGTCCTTGCCCAGCGAGGCCTCCACGGTCTCGCGGATCGTCTGGCGCGGCACGCGCACCGCGCCGACGACGATCAGCCGCCCGAAGGAGAGCCGCGGGCCCGGGTCGACCTCGACCGTGGCCCAGGCCTTCCGCTGCTGCGGATCGACCTCGACGCCGCCGGACACCTGGGCGTCGGCGTAGCCCGCGTTGCGGAGCCGCCGGGCCACCTCGAGCTTGGTCTCGTCCCAGAGGTCCTCGTCGATCGGCTGGCCCTTGACCAGCGGCAGGGGCGCGGAACGGACCGCGGTCCGGGCGTCCTTGGGCAGGTCGTCGATCCCGCGGATCGCCACCCCCTCGACGATCGTCGCCGGGCCCTCGTCGACGACAAAGACCACGTCCGCCTTCCCGCCCTTCTCGGTCACCCGGGACTTCACCTTGGCGTCGTAGTGGCCCTTCGACCGGTAGAAGCGGAGGAGCCGGCGGCGATCGCCGGCGAGGGTGCCGCGGTCGAAGAACTGCGGATCGGCCCACGGCCAGTCGGGCGTCTCCGCCAGCGCCAGGCGCTCCTCGATCTCCGCTTCGGAGAACCGCTGGTTCCCCTCGACGCTCATGTCGTCGAGCACGGTCTGGCCCTTGCCGACGTGGGCACACGCGGAGAGGAGGAGCGGGAGCAGGACCAGCGCTGGCGCGAGGCGGACGGACACGGGATCGGGCACTCCGGTAGGCGCCGGGAGAAGCGAGACGGCGACCGATCACCCGATCTACGCGAGCGGATCGTCCAAGTCGAACTCCTGGCGCGCGCGCGGTCGGCCGAGGAGCAGGGAGAGGTGCTTGCGCTCCCAGGCGATCGCCCGCTCGTACTCGGGATAGGCCCGCTCCCGGTCGCGGAATTCGACGGTGTGGGAGACCCGGCGCCCGCCGATCGTCACCGGCTGCACCACGTGGTGGAGCATCTCGTGAAAGACGATGAAGCGGACGAAGTACTCCGGCACCTCCGGCCGATCGAGCGCCGGGTGGATGCGGATCACCCGGGTGTCGTGGAAGTAGGTGCCCATCTTGATCGATCGCCGGCGGCGCCGCGGGGCCTCGCGCCCCCAGCCGATCGCCGCGTCGACGGCCCCGCCGAAGTACGCGCGGTTGAGCGCCTCGAAGATCGCCTGGAGATCGAAGTAGCGGCCGATCGGTTCGAGGCTCTGGACCTGCCGGGCGATCCGGGTGCGGCGGACGCCCTCCTCGTTCGACCGCACGAACTCGTCGATCCGCCGGCTGGCGCCGGCGCGCGAGCCGGAGGCGTAGTCGGCGAGGGCCCGGACCACGTCGGCCGGGGCCCGGGCGAACATGTGGTGCACGCGGAAGGCGACGAGTCCCCGGGTGCGCCGGAAGCTCACCATCGTCGAGGTGTTGTCGGTGAGGGTGAGTTGGACGCGTTCGTGGAGGAGCGAGGCCAGCCGCTCCGCGAGGGAGGTGGCCGCCTGGAGCGCCGGCCCGGGAGCCGGGATCGGGGGCGCCTCCGGGAGACCCCAGGGCTCTCGCTGGGCGGGAGCCGTGGCCACGCGGGACGCGCTCCGCAAGGGCAGGGACAGCTGTTTGGAAGCGGGGGAGGCCATCGGAGGGGGCCGATGCTAGCGGGCGCTTCCACCCGGAAACAAGCGGGGGTGCTCCCGCCGGTGACGTCGGCGGAAGCAAGCCGGACAGGCGCCTGCCGGGACGTCCGCTTCGGGATGGAACGCCGGCCAGCCCGGGCCGGTGACCCCGGGAACGGCACGGGCGGTCCCGCGCCGTGCGCCGGACCGCCCGTGGCGGTGCAACGTTCGACCGAGGACGAACTAGCAGCTCTTGCAGCAGCCGCCCTTCTTCGGGGCCTTGGGGGCCTTGGCGACCTTGCCGGCGGCCGGCTTCCGCGGCGCCTTCACGGCCTTCACGGCCTTCTCCACCGCCTTCTTGGCGGGCTTCACGGCCTTGGCCACCTTGGCGGCGACCTTCTTCACGGCCTTGACGGCCGGCTGCTTGGCGATGGGCTTCTTCGCCGGGGCCTTCTTGGCCACCTTGGGGGCAGCCGCAACCTTCGCGGCCGGCTTCTTCACGGTCTTCTTCGCGGCCGGCTTCGCCGGCTTCTCCGCGGGAACCTTCTTGGTCGTCCTAGCGGCCATGGAACCCTCCGTTATCGGGGCCAGTAGACGACGACACCGTATCGGAAGCCCAAACATGTTGTCAAGGAAAGCCCAAGCGATCCCGGGGGATCGCGGATCGAGCCATCCGATTGTCGCGCCGCCGAGACTCCTTTGCGTCAGCGGAGGTGGCGCTCGAGAACCCTGCCGACCCGCGGAATCGCCTCCTCCACGTGACGCTTCCCGGAGGGCCGGAGCTTGTCGTAAGCCTTGCGAACAATTGGGTTTTCCGCACGCTTGGCCCGCTCGTCGGTGACGCCCAGGAGCGCCTCCGCGACGGCGCCGGAGCGGGCGACGAGAAACCGTTCGAGCGTCTCGGCGGGGGCCTGGGCCTGCCACTCGTCGTAGAAGGGTTCGAGCTTCCTGGCGAACTCCGGGAGCAGCGACTCGACGGCGGCGGCGATGATACCTGGCTTCACCGCCTTCACCGTCGCGTAGGCGGCCTTCACCGCGAAGCCGGAGAGCCCGCCCTTCGCGTCGACCTCCTCGTCGACGACGCGGACGCAATCGTTCACCACCTGGCCGTGCTTCTCGGGGGAGGTCAGGGTGTCCACCAGCTTTCCCAAGGTCGACTCCGGTGTCGGGTTTGGGGCCACGGGCCGTGGCCCTACGTCACGGGCAACCTAGGGCAACCGGGGGGCGGGCGGCAACGGTGACGGCGAGGGCCGCCGGCGGGTTTGCAACGGTAGGCCACCGCCCGCATCCCCGTCGCCGATCCGCCGGGTGGTGGCCATCCCGGGCTTCTGGCAGTCTGTCGCCCCCGATCCACCAGGGAGAGACGCATGCTCACCGGTCGCCTGTTCCAGATCTTCACCGCCGTCGGCGCCGAGTGGGTGCTCTGGCTCCTGGTGGCGCTCTCCGTCCTCTCCGTGGCGGTGGTGCTCGAGCGGCTGGTCTTCTACGCCCGGAACAGCCTCCCGCAGGCGGTCGATCTCGTGCCGCTCCTGGTCGCGGGCAAGCTCCCGGAGGTCCGCGCCGCCCTCGAGGGGAAGCGCGGGATGGAGGCCCGGGTGATCGGCGCCGCCCTCGAGGCCGCGCCCAACGGCGCCGCTTTCGTGGAGGAGGTGATCGCCGGCGGGATCACCCACGAGAAACCGCCCTACGAGCGGTTTCTCTCCTTCCTGGGCACGCTCGGCAACAACGCGCCGTTCATCGGCCTCTTCGGCACGGTGATCGGGATCATCAAGGCCTTCGCCGACCTGGCGGTGGGGACCGCCGCCGGCGCGGGCGCCTCCGCGGTGATGGGCGGGATCTCCGAGGCGCTGGTGGCCACCGCGGTCGGCATCTTCGTGGCCATCCCGGCGGTGGTGGCGTTCAACGGCTACAACCGCTGGCTGAAGACGATCACCGCCCGCACCAACGCCATGGGTCACGCGCTGGTGGCGCACCTGAAGCGGCACGAGTCGGGGCCGGTCGATCGGGCGGCCTGAGCGCCCGCCGGAGTTGAGGTGCGGAACTCCTGCCGGAGGCAGGACTCCGCGAACGCCCGCCGCTTCGCCGGATCGCGAGGCCGTGGGGAAGCTGGGCGAACGAGCCCACTGGGGAGTCGGGATGGCCGGCGCGCCGCAGGACGACGAGGAGATGATCGCGGGGATCAACGTCACCCCGCTGGTCGACATCACCCTCGTCCTGCTCATCATCTTCATGGTCACCGCGACCTACATCGTGAAGGAGACGATCGAGGTCGAGCTGCCCCGGGCCGCCTCGGGTGGCGAGACGGTGGGCACCACCCTGACCCTGGTCCTCGACAAGGACGGGAAGCTCTTCCTCGACGGCGCGGAGACCACGCCCGACCAGGCCCGGGCCGCGGTACGGGCGGCGGTGGCCAAGGACAAGGAGGCGAAGGCGATCATCGGCGCCGATCGCTCCGTCTCCCACGGGCAGGTGGTCGAGGTGATCGATCTGGTCAAGACCGAGGGCCTCACCAAGTTCGCCATCCACATCGAGAAGGACGAGACGGCCCAGCCGTAGGACGGGAACGTGGGGCTCGGCGGCGGGAAACGTCCGGAGATCTCCCGGGGCACGATCGCGGCGGCGATCGCGGTCTCCGCCGCGCTGCACGTGGGCCTCGTCGCCGCCGTCTCCCGGGAGAAGGCGCCGGCGGCGCCGAAGAGCGAGCCGGTGGAGTTCGAGGTGGTGGAGCGCGAGCCGCCGCCTCCTCCTCCCCCGCCGCCGGAGCCGGTGCCCGAACCGGCGCCGGCGCCAGCGCCGAAGCCGAAGGTGGTGCGGGTGGATCAGCCGCCCCCGCCGCCGCCTCCCAACTCCCCTCCCCCGCCCGCCGACACGCCGCCCGCGAAGCCGCCGCCGGTGAAGATCGGCGTCTCCCTGGGCTCGACCAGCGAGGGCGGTTCCTTTGCGGTCGGCGTCGGCAACACCCTCTACGGCAAGGCCGAAGAGCGGGCCGCGGATCCGAACGCGGTGAAGCCCTACGCCGCGCCGCCGGCGCCGGCGCCGAAGTACGTCCCCTCGACCCGCCTCACCTCGCTCCCCAAGAAGCTCTCCGAGCCTCGCGTCGACTATCCCGACGAGGCGAAAAAGGCGGGGATCGAGGGCGACGTGAAGCTCCTCCTCCGGATCGACGAGACCGGCAAGGTGGTCGGGGTGAGGGTCCTCAAGGGACCCGGCTACGGCCTCGAGGCCGCGGCGGAGAAGGCGGCCTGGAGCTGGCGCTTCCAGCCCGGTCTCGCCGAGGGTACGCCGGTGGTCACGGAGATCCCGCTCACGTACTCTTTCTACCTCGAGTGAATTTCGAGCCACCGATGCCGCGCCTCTTCCTCGCCACGCTCGCGCTCCTCCTCGCCCTCCCCGGCGGCGCCGCCGCCCAGGAGGCGGGCGCCGCCGGCATCCTCACCAAGGCGCCGACCCTGCTCCGCGAGGTGCCCGCGACCTATCCGCCGGAGGCGGCGGCCGCCGGCCAGGGCGGCGAGGTCGAGCTGGAGATCGACATCGGCGAGGACGGGAAGGTCCTCGACGTGCGGGTGGTCGGCCCCGCGGGTCACGGCTTCGACGAGGCGGCGGTGGAGGCCGCCCGGTCGTTCGAGTTCACGCCGGCGGAGATCGACGGCCAGCCCGCGGCGGTGACCATCACCTACCGGACCCGCTTCGCCATCGCGCCGCCGCCGGTCGAGGAGATTGCGGTCCCCGAAGGTCCGCCGCCCGCCAACCTCCGGGGCCGGGTGATCGAGCGCGGCGCCAAGACCCCGGTGGCCGGCGCCACCGTCGACGCCGGAGACGGCGCCTTCGTCACCCACACCGACGGCGACGGCCGCTTCGAGCTGGCCGGCGTGCCGGCCGGCGAGGTGGCGGTGGTGGTGGAGGCGCCGGGCTACGCCCGCTACCAGACCGACGAGCTCGTCGAGGCGGGGAAAGCCACGGAGGTCGTCTACTACCTCCGGCCCGCGCCCACCGACGGCCTCTCCGCCACCGTGGTGGGGAAGCGCGAGAAGAAGGACGTGGCCACGGTCTCGCTCTCCGTCGGGGAGATCCGCAAGATCCCCGGCGTCTCCGGCGACACGGTGAAGGTGGTCCAGAACCTCCCCGGCGTGGCCCGGCCCCCGGCCCTCTCCGGCCAGCTGATCGTCCGGGGCGGCAACGGCAACGACACCAAGGTCTACATCGACGGGCAGGAGGTGCCGCTGGTCTTCCACTTCGGCGCGATCACCAGCGTCTACCCGGGCGAGCTGATCGAGCGAGTGGAGTTCGAGCCGGGGAACTTCGGCGTCCGCTACGGCCGGGCCACCGCCGGCCGGGTCGAGCTGATCACCCGGGATCCGAAGGAAGACCGGCTGCACCTGGTCGCCGACGCCAGCCTCTACGGCGCCCAGGCGTTCGGCGAAACGACGGTGACGGAGGACGTCTCCGTGGCCCTCTCCGCCCGGCGCTCGTACGTGGACGGCGTCCTGGTGCTGGCGATGGAGAACCTGCCCGCCGGCACCGAGGCGCCCGGCTTCTCCGTGGCCCCGCGCTATTACGACTGGCAGGGGAAGGCCCTCTGGAAGCTCGGCCCCAAGGACCGGCTGCGCCTCTCGGTCTACGGCTCGGACGACCGCGTGGCGGTGGTGGGCCTCGAGACCCGGAGCGTGGAGAGCCTCACCTCCGCCAGCACCCGGACCGGCTTCTCCCGCGGCCAGCTCACCTGGGACCACGAGGTCTCGGAGCGGACCCGCACCAAGCTCCTCGTCGGCCAGGGCCTCGACATCGTCGACGTCAGCATCGGCTCGATGCTCTTCCGCCTCGACAACTACGTCACCACCGTCCGCGCCGAGGGCGAGACCGACGTCCTCCCCGACACCCTCACCCTCGCCGCCGGGATCGACTTCCAGGGCGCGGTGACGCAGGTGGCCACCGACCTGCCGCGGATGGCGCCGCCCGGCCAGATCCCCTCTCCCAACGTCACCCTCGACACCGTCACCCTCGACCGCACCTACCGGACCGTGGCGCCGGGCCTCTGGGTCGAGGGCACCTGGAAGCCGCTCGAGGGCCTCACCCTCGTCCCCGGCCTCCGCTTCGACTACGACTCGTTCCTCGGCCGGAGCTGGCTCGATCCCCGCTTCGCCGCCCGCTACGCCCTCGACGAGAACACGGTGCTGAAGGGCGGCGTCGGGCTCTACCACCAGACGCCGGTGGTGCAGATGGCCACCACGGAGTGGGGCAACCCCGACCTCGCCGAGGAGGGCGCGATCCAGTACGCCCTCGGCGTCGAGCGCCGGATCGCCGGACCGGTGGTGCTCGACGTCCAGGTCTACCTGAAGGAGCTGTTCGACCTGGCGCTGGCCACCGATCGCACCACGGTGCGGAACGGGCAGACGGTGCCGCTCCGCTACGTGAACGAGGGCACCGGCCGGGCCTACGGCCTCGAGGTCCTCCTCCGCTACGATCCCGACGGCCGTTTCTTCGGCTGGCTCGCCTACTCGCTCTCCCGCGCCGAACGCGATCAGCAGGTGCTGGGCGGCGGCTTCGGGGCGGGCGGCGACGCCTACGACCAGCCCCACAACCTGATCGCCCTGGGCACGCTCGAGCTCCCGGAGATCTGGGAGGGGCTCTCCGCGGGCGCGCGGCTCCGCTGGTCCAGCGGCAATCCCTACCGGCGGGTGGTGGGCTCGGTCTACGACGTCGACGCCGACGACTACCAGCGGCTGCCGCTGGAGTCCCGGGACCTGCGGCTCCCGGACTTCCTGCAGCTCGACGTCCGGGTGGACAAGAAGTGGACCTACGACGAGTGGTCCTTCTCCGCGTACCTCGACATCCTCAACGTGACCAACCGCCAGAACCCCGAGAGCGTCGACTACAACTTCGACTACACCGAAGAGGCGCTGGGGCCCGGCCTGCCGTTCTTCCCGTCGTTCGGGATCCGGGCGGAGTACTGACGATGCGGCGCGCCCTCTCGCTCGCGGTGTTCGCGCTTCTCACCGCCTGTGGACCCGAGTTCGACCCGCCCTCGGAGGTGGACAAGCTCCGGCTCCTGGCGATCCGCGCCGACCCGCCGGAGATCGCCGCCGCCGGTGCCGCCGGCCTGCCGGACCGGGCGACCCTGGCCTCGCTGGTCGCCGACCCGGCGCAGTTCACCGATCCCGCCCGGGAGGCGACGATCCTCCACCTCGCCTGCACCCCCGATCCCCGGGATCCCTCCGGCGTCGACTGCACGGCGATCGAGACCCTCCGGGATCCGGCGAAGCTCGCCGAGTTGGTGGCCGCTGGCGGCACCGACGGCTCCGGGGTCGGCGTGGTCGGCGGCATCTCGCTCGCCGGGGTCGAGGCCTGCGACGGGATGGGCCCCTGCCGCCCGGCGACGGTGACGCTGGGCGGCGCGCCGGTGACCCTGCCCCCGCCGACCTACGTGATCCCCGCCGAGCTCGACCTCGCCTCGCTGCCCGCGGGCTACGCCGCCCGGATCAACGGCGTGCAGGTCTCGGTGCTCTCGATGCTGGTGGCCGCCACGCCCGACGAGCTGTTCGCCGGCGATCCGGCGACCGCCGGCGAGCGGCTGGGGACGCTCCTCGCCGAGCGGGAGAACGTGATCGCGGTGAAGCGGATCCAGGTCCGGGGCCCGGAGGCCCGGGACGAGCCCAACGTCAACCCGTCGGTCCCGGGGATCCTCGACGCCGGCGCGCCGCTCCCGGCCGATCCGGCGGCGGCGGCATCCTACGCCCCGGGGGACGAGGCGACCCTCTCGCCGCGCCCGCCGCCGATCCCGGTGGGCGAGGACGGCACGCCGCTCGAGGAGGCGGTCTACCAGCGCTTCACCCGCACCGACCAGGACGGCGCGGTCAGGGACACGATGACCGAGGAGTGGCTCTACTCCTGGTACGGCACCGCCGGCTCGTTCTCCTACGACCGCACCCGCCGCGACGAGTCCTGCACCTGGACCGCGCCCGACGGCTCGGACGACGAGCCGCTCCCGCCCGACGGGCGGACGCTGCTGTTCGTCGTGGTCCGCGACGCCCGCGGCGGGATCGACTGGGCGGTGCGCGAGGTGCGCGTCGGCGATTAGTCGATTCGCTCGATCGCCGCGCCGATCGCGGTGAGCCGCTCCTCGATCCGCTCGTAGCCCCGGTCGATCTGCTGGGCGTTGTGGATCACGCTCTCGCCCTGGGCGCAGAGGGAGGCAAGGAGGAGGGCCATGCCGGCGCGGATGTCGGGACTGGTCAGCACCTGGCCGTAGAGCTTGGCCGGACCGGTGACCACCGCGCGGTGCGGGTCGCAGAGGATGACCCGGGCGCCCATGGCGATCAGGCGATCGACCCAGTAGAGGCGGCTCTCGTACATCCACTCGTGGATCAGCATGGTGCCGCGGGCCTGGGTGGCCAGCACCAGGGCGATCGAGGTGAGGTCGGCGGGGAAGCCCGGCCACGGCGCGTCGTGGATCCGGGGGATCGCGCCCTGGAGGCCGTCCTGGACCTCGAGGTGCTGGCCGGCCGGGACGTAGATGTCGTCGCCCCGGTCCTCCCAGGTGACGCCCAGGCGGCCGTAGGCGACCTTGGTGACCCGGTGCTCCTCGGGCCGGGCGTTCCGGATCAGGAGCGGCCCGCCGCTCATCGCCGCCAGCGCGATGAACGAGCCCACCTCGAGGTAGTCGGGGCCGACGCGGGCGGTGGCGCCGTGGAGCCGGTCCTTGCCGACGACGCGGAGGGTGTTGGTGCCGATGCCCTCGATCTCCCCGCCCATTGCCACGATCATCCGGCAGAGATCCTGGACGTGGGGTTCGGAGGCGGCGTTCCGGAGGACGGTGGTCCCCTTGGCCAGGGCCGCGGCCATCACCGCGTTCTCCGTGCCCATGACGCTCATCTCCTCGAGGAAGATGTCGGCGCCCACGAGGCCCCTGGGCGCGGTGAAGACGTAGCGCCCGGGCTCGCAGGTCACCTC
>JAEZJH010000190.1 GCA_023436385.1 Pseudomonadota bacterium | reverse complement strand
ACGGGAGCCGAACGCGAGCCGCCCCGCTTCGGGCGGCTCGTTTCGTTTCCACCCGGCCGGCCGGTCGCGTCGGCGCCCGCCCCGTCGCCCGCCGCTCCCCGTTGTTGAAGCGCCCGTGCGGCTGTGGTACTTCCGGGCCAACCTCCCGTGGTAGCGTGGGAATTTCGCCATGGAGGTCGAGGAATCGGGAAGCCGCAGAAGCGGTTCACCGTTCGCGGGAGCGTTCCCCCTGCGGGCGCTCGTCGGCACGCGCCGTCTGCGGCGCATGCACGCAAAGGAGCCTTTCGGATGATCCACACGTTTCGGTTCGCGGCGTTCTTCGCCCTCGGGGCCCTCGCCGTCGTCGGTTGCAACTCCCCCGGCGGCGCGACCGGCGCCGAGAAGAAGTCCGGCGAGGTCGTGGCCACCGTTGGCGACGACGTGATCACCGTCGACGACTTCATGGCCAAGCTCGACGAGCAGTCCCCCTTCATCCGCGCCCGCTACACCTCGCTGGAGCGGAAGAAGGAGTTCCTCGACAACCTGGTCCGGTTCGAGGTGCTGGCGCAGGAGGCCAAGCGCCGCGGCCTCGACCGGGATCCGGAGGTTTTGGCGACGGTCGAGAAGGTGATGGTGCAGAAGCTGATCCGCGCCGAGTTCGACGAGGCGACCGCCGGCAACGACCTCCCCGAGGAGGACCTGCGGAAGTACTACGACGAGCACATCGAGGATTACGTCAAGCCGGAGCGGGTCCGGGTCAGCCACATCTTCCTCGCCGCGCCGGCCTCCGGGGCGGAGCGCGCCAAGGCGAAGAGCGCGGCCGCGAAGCTCCTCGCCGAGGTGAAGGGCAAGGAGGCCGGGACCGACAAGACCGCCTTCGTGATCACCGCCAAGGAGAAGTCCGAGGACGAGGCCACCAAGGCCGCCGGCGGCGATCTCTCCTTCAAGACCCGCGAGGAGCTGGCGGGGATGTGGGGCGACAAGTTCGCCCAGGCCGCCCTGGGCCTGAAGGCGATCGGCGAGATCGGCGACCTGGTGGAGACGGAGAAGGGCTTCCACCTGGTGAAGCTCACCGGCCGCCAGAACTCCCTCGATCGGCCGTTCGACCAGGTGAAGACCCAGATCCAGAACCGCCTCTCCCGCGACAAGCGGACCCAGGCGTTCGACGACTTCGTCGCCGGCCTGAAGCTGAAGGCCAACGTGCAGGTGAAGGAGGACGTCCTCGAGAAGATCGAGGTGCCGACCGTCCCGAACGGCGCCGCCGCTCCGGCGATGAACCTGCCGATGGGCACGCCGCCGTCCGCCGGCGGGCACCCGGGGATGCCGCCTTCGGGAGGCCTCCAGCCGCTCCAGCTGAAGGCTCCGGCGGGCGCGGTGCCGGCCGCGGCGCCGTCCCGGCCGCTGGTCCAGCCGGCCCCCGCGGGAGCGCCGTAGGCGGGGAAGGAGTCGCGCCGATAACGACGCGGGTCGGGCCCGCGGAGCCCGAAGGGCGTGGCGAACCAGCCAGCCCTTCGGGCGAAGCGCCTCGCGAAGACGCGGCCCGGCCTCGAGCCGGGTCGAGTCTGGTTGGGCCCGCCCGGCCCCGTTTCGTTTCCGGTAGAAGCCATGAAGCTGCGCCCGCTCGCCCTTCTGCCGATCGCCCTGGCCCTGGGCTGCAGCTCGTCCGCGCCGCCGTCGCTTCCGGAGGCGGTGGCCCTCGTCGACGGCGAGGCGGTGACGGTCCGGGAGTACCTCGCCGCCCTCGAGCTCGACGAGCGGGAGAACGAGGGCCTCTCGCCCCGGTCGGCCGATGAGCTCCGGGCGGCACGGCGCACGCTGCTCGAGGGGCTGATCGATCGGAAGCTCCTTGCCCGGGCGGCGTGGAAGCGCGAGATCCGGGTGAGCGAGGAGGAGGTCGAGCGGGCCTTCCTGCGCCTCCGGGCCGACTGGCCGGGGGAGAGCTTTGACCGGCTCCTCGCCGACACCCAGGTGACGGTCCCCGATCTCAAGGCGAGGCTCCGGGACCGGCTGGTGGTGGAGAAGCTCTTCGCCGTCGAGGTGTTGGCCCGGGTGGCGGTGACCGACGCCGACGTCGATACCCACCTGGCCGCCCGGCCGCCCGCCGCCGAACGGCCGGAACGGGTCCGGGCGGCGCAGATCGTGGTCCGGACCGAGGCGGAGGCCCGGCGGATCCACGGCGAGCTGGGCCGGGGGGCCAACTTCGCCGAGCTGGCGCGCCGTTATTCGCTCTCCCCCGACGCCAAGGTCGGCGGCGATCTGGGCTGGTTCGGAAGGGGCGACATGCCCCCGGAGTTCGAAGCAGTGTGCTTCACGCTCCCGGTGGGGAAGGTGAGCGACGTGGTGGCGAGCCCCTACGGCTACCACCTCTTCCACGTGATCGACCGGCGGGCGGCCGAGCAGCGGTCCGCCGAGTCGATCCGGGCGGCGGCGGAGGCCGCGCTCCGGACCGAGCGGGAGAACGCGGCACAGGAGCAGTACCTCGCCGGGCTCCGGGCCGCGGCGAAGATCACCATCGACGAGGCCGCCTTCGAGCGGCTGGCGGGGACGAGATAGTGACGCGATCGACGGTAGCGGGCGCCCTGGCGCTCATCCTTCCCCTCCTCGTCGCCGGGCCGGCGGCCGCGGCCACGCGGACGATCGACCGGATCGCGGCGGTGGTCGACGAGCAGCCGATCCTCCTCTCCGAGGTCGAGGAACGGGCGGCGATGATCCGCGCCGTCGCTCCGGCGGAGCGCCGCCGCTTCCTCCTGGTCGACGCCCTCGAGGACCTGGTGGCCGACAAGCTCTTCGGCAAGCAGGTGAAGGAGCTGAACCTCGAGGTGTCCGACGCCGAGGTGCAGGCGGCGATCGACGACGTGGTCCGGCAGAACGGCTTCTCCAGCGTGGAGCAGCTCGAGGCGGCGGTCGCCGCCCAGGGCCTCTCGATGGGGGAGTACCGGGCCAACCTGAAGAGCCAGCTCTCGCAGATGAAGCTGTTGAACCTCAAGGTCCGCGCCAAGGTGAAGATCGACGAGGAGGAAGTGAAGCGCCGCTACGCGGAGCTGGCCGCGGCCGACGAGGGCGAGGAGGAGATCCACGCCCGGCACATCCTGGTGCGGGTGCCGGCGGACGCGCCGGCCGACGCCGACGCGAAGGCCAAGGAGCGCGCGGAGGCGCTCGCCGCCCGGGCCCGGGGCGGCGAGGACTTCGCCAAGCTGGCCGGTGAAACGAGCGAGGGCGCGTCGGGCGCTGAGGGCGGCGACCTCGGCTGGTTCCGCCGGGGAGAGATGGCCCGGGAGCTGGAGGAGGCGGCGTTCCACCTCGAGGGCGGCCAGATCTCGGCGCCGGTCCGGACCCGCTTTGGCTGGCACGTGGTGCAGGTGCTCGAGCGCCGGGCGGTGGCGCCCCGGCCCCTCGAGGAGCTGGCGCCGCAGCTCCGCGAGCGCCTCTACCGCGAGGAGATGGACCGCCAGACCCAGCGCTACCTCGACGAGCTGAAGAAGGCCGCGGTGATCGAGTACCGGATCCCGGAGCTCGAGCCCAAGGCCGCGCGTTAGCTGGCGCGATCGCCTTGCCGTACGCCCGCACCGGCCCTACGGCGGGCCCGGACGACGGAGGGACCATGGCCCAGGCTCCGGTGCAGGTGGCGATCTCGCTCGGGGATCCCGCTGGGATCGGCCCCGAGATCGTGGCGGCGGCGCTCGCCCGGGAGGACGTGGCGGCGGCGGTGACGCCGGTGGTCTTTGGGGACTCGGGGGCCCTGGCCCGCGGAGCCCGGGCGATGGCGGTGCCGGATCGCCTGCCGCGGATTGGCCCCGGCGCGCCGGTGCCGGCGGGCGGGGCGCTGGTGGAGATCACCTCCCTGGGAGCGGAGGAGATCCCGTCCGGCCGGCCGACGTCGGCAGGCGGAACCGCCCAGGGGCGCTACCTCGAGGCGGCGATCGCGCACCTGCGGGCGGGCCACGCCCGGGCGATCTGCACCGCCCCGATCTCCAAGGCCGCCATCCACGCCGCCGGCTGGAACTTCCCCGGACACACCGAGCTGCTCGCGGAGCGCTTCGGCGCGAAGCGGGTGGTGATGATGCTTGCCGGGGAGCGGCTCCGGGTGGCGCTGGCCACCACCCACGTGTCGATCCGGGAGCTGCCCGATCGGCTGACGGTGGAGGGGATCGCGGCGACCCTGGCGATCGTCGACCGCGACCTCCGGGAGCGGCTGGGCCTGCCCCGGCCGCGGATCGCCGTCTGCGGCCTCAACCCGCACGCGGGCGAGGGCGGCCTCTTCGGCGACGAGGAGGCGCGCGTGATCGCGCCGGCGATCGCCGCCGCCCGGGAGGCCGGGATCGAGGCCTCCGGTCCCTACCCCGCCGACACCCTCTTCCCCCGGGCGGCCTCCGGCGCCTTCGACGCGGTGCTGGCGATGTTCCACGACCAGGGGCTGGTGCCGCTGAAGCTCCTCCACTTCGACACCGGCGTGAACGTGACCCTGGGGCTCCCGATCGTCCGTACCTCGCCCGACCATGGCGTGGCCTACGACCTCGCCGGCACCGGGAAGGCCTCGCCCTCCTCGATGGCGGAGGCCCTGCTCCTCGCCGCGCGGATGGCCGCCCGGATCTGATCCGAGCCCGGCGGACCAAGGGCAGCGCGGCGAGCGCTTCACCGGGCCGCAGTGCGGCTCGCCTACCGCCCCCGCCGCTTCTGGAAGGAGTGGAGCGCCCGGGTGCGTTCCTTTTCGTTGGCCTTGCGGGCGGCCCGGGCCCGCTCGTCCTGCTGAGCCCGGATCGCCTCGGCCTCGCGCCGGAGCTTCCGGTAGGCGAGGAGCCGCTCCTCCGGCACCCGGCCCTCCGCCACCGCCGCCTCCACCGCACAACCCGGCTCGCCCTCGTGCCGGCAGTCGGAGAACCGGTAGCCCGGGGCCAGGGCGGCGACGTCGTCGAAGGCCTCGTCGGTGCCGCCCTCGCTCCAGAGGCCGAGCTCCCGCATCCCCGGCGTATCGATCACCAGCGCGCCGCCCGGCAGCGCGAACAGCTCGCGCCGGGTGGTGGTGTGCCGCCCTTTCCCGCTCTCCGCCACCTCGCCCACCGCCAGCCGCTCCTCGCCGAGCCAGGCGTTGACCAACGTCGACTTGCCCGCGCCCGACGGCCCCACCAGCGCCCCGGTGCGGCCCGCCCCCAGGTAGCCGGCGAGGAGCGCGGCGATCGAGTCCGGCTCGAGCCGGGTGACGAGGTGCACCGGCGCCTCGCCGGCGATCGCCTGGAGGGAAGTGGCCACCTCCACCGCGTCGTCCCGGAGATCGCGCTTGGTGAGCACCAGCACCGGCTGGGCGCCGCCCTCGCGGATCATCGCCAGGTAGCGCTCGAGGAGCCGCGGGCTCGGGTCCGGCACCAGGGGGAGCGCCACCAGCACCACGTCGACGTTGGCGGCGACCACCTGCTCGACGGTCTCGCGGCCGGCGGCCTTGCGCGAGAGCCAGGTGCGCCGGGGCAGCACCCCGAGGACGGTGGTGAGGTCGCCCCGGGGCACGTGGATCACCCAGTCGCCGACGGTGGGACGGAGCGTCGTCCCCCGCTCGATCGCCCGGCGTACCCGCCCCGGCAGCTCGCCCTTGTATTCGCCGGAGCCGTCGCGGACCACCAAGACCCCGCGGTGCTCGGCAACGACCCGCCCCGCCTCGCCGGCGGGTCCCTCCCGGGCCGCGAAGGCGGCGGTGAGGTCGTCGTTCCAGCCGAGGGTCTCGAGGCGCGGGTCCATGGGGCCCGGGATGATAGCGTCGAGCCGGTCGGCGGGTACACGTCTCGCCGGGGAAAACCGGTGACCCCGTCCGCCGGCGCCACCGTCCGTTTCACCCGGCGTACGGCGCCTCCACGTCCACCCCGGTCGCCTCGCCTGCCGGCGGCCGGCAGATCGCCTGCTCGGGCTCCGGGTAGCGGCGCACCGCGAACGGCTCGAGCCGGACCGCTCGCCCGGTCTGCGCCGAACGAAACAGCGCGCGGATCACCCGCACGTCGGCCAGGCCCTCCTCCCCGCCGGGCTCGGGCTCGCGCCCCTCGAGGACGCACTCGGCGAAGTAGAGCAGCTCCGGCGCGAACTGGTCGTGGGGACCGAACTTCCGGTGGGTGGTGTTCCCGTTCACGGTGAGGGCGAGGCCGAGCTCGCCCTCGTACTCGTAGCCGGGATCGAGGGAGAGCTCGCCCTTCTCGCCGACCAGCCGGTAGGCGGAGATCGGCGCGATCCCGTAGTGGACGGTGAAGCTAGCGAAGCGATCGCCGGGGAAGCGCAGGCTGGCGGTGGCGCCCGCCTCCACCTCCGTGAACCGTGCGTCGCCGGCGAGCTTGCCGGTGAAGCAGGAGACCTCCTCCGGCTCGGCGCGGAAGAGGTAGCGGGCGGCGTTGACGCAGTAGACGCCCAGGTCCCAGATCGGCCCGCCGCCCAGCTCGCTGGAGGTGCGGATGTTTGCGCCCCGGACCTGGTAGCCGAACAGCGAGGAGAAGATCCGGGGCTCGCCGATGGTGCCCTCCTCCACCAGGCGGATCGCCTCGAGGTTGGCCGGATCGAAGTGGAGCCGGTAGGCGATCATCAGCCGGACGTCGTTCTCGCGGGCGGCGGCGATCATGTCCCGGCACTCGTCCTCGTCGAGGGCCATCGGCTTCTCGCAGAGGACGTGGACGCCGGCGCGGGCGGCCCGCACCGCGTACTCCCGGTGCAGCGAGTTGGGGAGGGCGATGTAGACCGCGTCGACCCGCTCGTCTTGCAGACAGGCGTCGAAGTCCTCGTAGCCGTAGAGGGCGTCGACGCCGTAGGTCCGGCCCAGCTCCGCGCGCTTCTTGCGCTCGCCGGAGACCAGGGCGACGAGGCGCGCGGGGCCGGCGTTCCGGAAGGCCGGGAGCACCGCAGTCTGGGCGATGTGGCCCAGGCCCACCGCCGCGAATCCAACCGTTCGATCCGCCATGACCGGAGGATCGCCACGGTCCTCCGCGGCGAGAAGCGCGTCCAGGAACGGCGATGCCCCGCCGGCGCGAACGCGGGCGGGGCATCACAGGCCGGAGGAGCGGCACGGGCCGCTTCCCCGGCGGGAGGCGATCCGACTACTTCCGGTTCGGCTTGGCCGGGAGGGCCGGAGCCGGCTTCGCGGGCAGCTTGACCGGAACGACCGCGGCCGGGGCGGGCTTCGCATCCTTGGCCGGCTCGACCGCGGCCTCACCCTCGGCGGGGACCTCGCCGACCGTCACGGCGACGGGGGCGCGGACGTTGCCGACGACGGCGAACACCTGGGCCAGGCCCGGGGCGACGGCGACCAGCTCGCCGTCCTTGACGGTGACGATCGTCGTGATGCCCGACTCCCAGACGACCGGAACGGTCACGGGGCGGGACTTCTCGTCGATCACCTTGGCGGTCACCTTGGCGGTGGCGCCGACGGTGTCGAGCTTCACCTCGGCCGGCTCGACCATGATCGAGGCGGGGATCGAGACCACCACCGGCAGCTCGGCGGTGACCTTGTCCTGGAACGCGGCCTTGACGGTCACGTCGCCGGACTTCACGGCGGTGATGGCGCCCGTCGCCGGATCGACCGTGGCGACAGTCTCGTCCGCGGACGAGAAGGCGAGGACCACGCCCTGGACCGGGTTGCCCGCCTCGTCCTTGGCGACGGCGGTGATCTTCGCGACCTCGCCGGCCTTGGTGAGGGTCACGGTCTTCGGGTCCATCTCGATCGTCGAAACCTTGGGGCCGCAGCCAACGAGGGCCAGCCCGGCAACAACGAGCATCAGCTTGCGCATGTCGAACATCTCCTTGAACGACTCGTGCTCAACCGCACGCGGGGGCGCCTTATAGCCAACCCCGCGACAGTGCGAAACAGCTTACACCGGTGCCACGCGGGGGTGGCACCTTTCCGATCCGTCTTGGGACGTTTTCGTACCGCGATGGAACGCCGGGCTAGACGTTGAAACGGAAATGCATCACGTCGCCGTCGGAGACGACGTACTCCTTCCCCTCGATCCGCAGAAGGCCCTTGTCCTTCAGCGCCGACTCGCTCCCGAACTTCACCAAGTCCTCGTAGCGGCAGACCTCCGCCTTGATGAACCCGCGCTCGAAGTCGGTGTGGATCACGCCGGCGGCCTGCGGTGCCTTCCATCCCACGTGGATCGTCCACGCCCGGGTCTCGTCGGGCCCGGTGGTGAGGAAGGTGACGAGGCCGAGGAGCTGGTAACCCGCCCGCACCAGCTTGTGCAGGCCGGGCTCGGCGAGACCCGAGGCCTCGAGGAACGCCGGGCGCTCCTCGGGAGGCAGGGTCTGGATCTGCGCCTCGACCTCGGCGCAGATGACGATCAGCGGCGCGCGATCCTCTTCGGCCACTGCCCGCGCCCGTGCGACCAGCGGATCGGCGTCGGCGGTGCCGAGCTGCGACTCGGCGATGTTGGCCACGTAGAGGACCGGCTTGTCGGTGAGGAGGAAGAGCTCGGCGAGCACCGCCCGCTCCTCGGCGGTGAGCCCCATCTTCCGCACGGTCTTTCCGGCGTCGAGGCCGGCCTTCACCCGCTCCATCAGCGCGAGCTGGGACTTGGCCTCCTCGCCGGCCTTGCCCGAAGCCTTGGCGTCCTTCTGGAGCTTGACGATCCGCTTCTCGACCGACTCGAGATCCTTGAGGGCCAGCTCCGTGTCGATCACCGCCGCGGCGCGGGCCGGGTCGACGGAGCCGTCGACGTGGACCACGTTCTCGTCCTCGAAGCAGCGGAGGACGTGGCAGACGGCGTCGACCGGCCGGATGTGGGAGAGGAACTGGTTGCCCAGGCCCTCGCCCTTGGACGCGCCGCGCACCAGGCCGGCGATGTCGACGAACTCGAGGGTGGTGGGCACCACCCGCTCGCTCTTGAAGAGCGTGGCGAGCTTGTCGAGCCGGTCGTCGGGCACGGGGACCACGCCGACGTTGGGCTCGATGGTGCAGAAGGGATAGTTCGCCGCCTCGGCCTGGGCGGCCGAGCACAGCGCATTGAAGAGGGTGGACTTGCCCACGTTGGGCAAGCCGACGATACCGATCGAGAGTCCCATGTTCCGCAGCCAAACTGTCGGCCGCGGCCGACCCTTCCCCCCGGGTGGATAGCCTGCGCCGGCTCGCTAGCCGGCCCCCCTGGCGGTTAGGCCCGCGGGCCGCCGACGGGGAGTTTCTTCAGGAAGTCCTCGGCGAGCTGCCGCTGCTTGGCGTCGTCGAGGTTGGCCTCGAGGAGCTCGCCGGCGGTGGCGAGGGCCAGATCGACGGCCACGCCCCGGACCTCGGCGATCGCCTTGGACCGCTCGTCCTGGATCGTCTTCCGGGCCGCGGCGAGGAACTCCTCCGCGTCCTTCTTCGCCTGCGCCAGCCGGGCCTGCCGGTCCGCCTCGAGGGCCTCGGCGTTCCGGCGGGTGGCCTCGGCCGCCTCGCGGCGGACCTTGGCGATCTCCTCCTTCTGCTCGGCGAGGAGGCGCTCGGCCTCGGCCCGCTCGCGGCGGGCGGAGTCGATGGTCTCGCGGATGGTCCGCTCCCGCTCGTCGATCATGTTGACGATCGGCTTCCAGGCGGTCTTCCGGAGCACCAGCGCCACCACGATGAAGGTGACGAGGGTCCAGAAGGTCAGACCCGGATGAATGTCCATGATCGACGGCGTCTCTTCGGCAGCAGCGGCGGCGATCACCGGCAAGATCGACATGTCGACTCCATCCCGCTCCCGGCGCCGGGAGCGGTTCATCCGGCCGCCGGCGCCGGCGGCCCATCGAGCGGACCCCGCGGACCCTACGCCTTGGTCGCGAGGATGATGCAGATCACCAGCGCGAAGAGGGTCACGCCCTCGATCAGCGCGGCGGCGATGATCATGTTGGCGCGGAGATCGCCGGAGGCGGCGGGCTGGCGGGCCATGCCCTCGAGGGCGCCCACGGCGAGACGGCCGATGCCGAGGCCAGCGCCGATGACGGCGATGCCGGCGCCGAAGCCGGCGGCGAGGTAGGCGAGAGCGATGTCGGTCACGGTAATTCCTCCGAAGGACGGGTCAGTCCAATTCCGTCAGTGGGCGTGGGACGCCAACCCGATGAACAGGGCCGTGAGCAGCGTGAAGATGTAGGCCTGCAGGAAGGCGACGAAGAGCTCGAGCAGATACATCGCGGTGGCGAAGGCCACCGAGACCGGCGCGATCCAGAGCGCCACGGCCTGTAGCAGGAAGATCAGGCCAAGCAGGAAGAAGATGACGATGTGCCCGGCGACCATGTTGGCGAAGAGACGGATGGCCAGGGCGAAGGGCCGGGAGAGGAGCCCGAGCAGCTCGATCG
>JAEZJH010000089.1 GCA_023436385.1 Pseudomonadota bacterium | reverse complement strand
GAGCGAGAGCATCTGCTTCGTGCCCTCGCGGCAGAGCACGCACTTGCCGCAGCTCTCGCGCTGGGTGAAGTCCATGAAGAACTGCGCGATGCGAACCATGCAGGTCTTCTGGTTCATCACCACCAGGCCGCCGGAGCCGATCATCGCGCCCACCGACTTCAGGGAGTCGAAGTCGAGCGGGAGGTCGAGGTGCTCCTTCACCAGGCAGCCGCCGGAGGGACCGCCGATCTGCACCGCCTTGAAGGCGTCGGGGTTCGGCTTGCCCTTCTCGTCGGTGACGCCGCCGCCGATGTCGAACACCACCTTGCGGAGCGGCGCGCCGAGCGGGACCTCGATCAGGCCGGTGTTCACCACGTGGCCGGTGAGGGCGAAGGTCTTCGTGCCCGGCGAGTTGGGCACGCCGATCTGCCGGAAGGCGTCCGCGCCCTGCTTGATGATCCGGACCACGTGGACGAACGTCTCCACGTTGTTGATGATCGTCGGCTTGCCGTAGAGGCCCTGCTGCGCCGGGAACGGGGGCTTGGGCATCGGCATGCCGCGGCCGCCCTCGATCGAGGCGAGCATCGCCGTCTCCTCGCCGCAGACGAACGCGCCGGCGCCCTCCATCACCTCGCAGCGGAGCCGCTTGCCGGTGCCGAAGACGTCGTCGCCGAGGAGGCCCAGGGCCCGCGCGTCCTCGACCGCCTTCCGCATGCGCTGCACGGCGAAGGGGTACTCGAGGCGAACGTAGACGACCATGTTCTCCGCGCCGATGGCCCGGGCGGCGATCATCATGCCCTCGAGGACGGAGTGCGGGTTGCCCTCCATCACCGAGCGGTTCATGAACGCGCCGGGATCGCCCTCGTCGGCGTTGCAGACCAGGTACTTGTCGTCGCCCGGCTGCACCGCCGCCAGCTCCCACTTGCGGCCGGTGGGGAAGCCGCCGCCGCCACGGCCCCGGAGGCCCGACTTGAGGACCTCGGCCCGGATCTGCTCCGGGGTCATGTCCACGTAGGCCTTCTTCGCCGCGGCGTAGCCGCCGTGGGAGATGTACTCGCGGACGTCCTCGGGGTCGATGTGCCCGCACTCCTTGAGGACGTAGCGATCCTGCCGGGTGTAGAACGGGATGTCGTCGGTGCCCTGGCAGTGCCGCTTGGTGGCGGCGTCGACGAAGAGGAGCCGGTCCACCGGCTGGTTGCCGATCAGCGTCTTCTCGACGATCTCCGCGACGTCGGCCGGCGTCACCTTGCAGTAGAGGATGTTCTCCGGGTGCACCGTGACCAGCGGGCCCTGCTGGCAGAAGCCCTGGCAGCCGGACTTGGTGACCGCGGTGCCCTCCTGCGCCTCGCCCTCGTGCTTCAGCTCGACGACGATCGGCAGGTTCCGGGCCTTCAGTTCCTCGTCGAACTTCGCCAGCACCTTCATCGCGCCGTTGGCCACGCAGCCGGTGCCGGCGCAGATCACCACGCGGCGAGTCGCGCCGCCCATCAGTTTCGAGCTCACTGCGCGCTCTCCTTCGCCTGGATCTCCTCGACGAGCTGGACCGCCTTCTCCGGGGTCATCTGGCCGTGCACGTCCTCGTTGCAGACCAACACCGGCGCGAGGCCGCAGGCGCCCAGGCAGGCGACGGTCTCGACGGTGAAGAGCATGTCGGGGGTGGTCTTGGCCTTGCCCTTGAGGTTCAGCTTTTCCTTGATGGCGTCGAGGATCGGGATCGAGTTCTTCACGTGGCAGGCCGTGCCGTCGCAGAGACGGACCACGTACCGGCCCTTCGGCTCGAGCGCGAAGTGCGAGTAGAAGGTGGCGACGCCGAACACCTTCGACGCGGGGACGTCGAGGGAGGTGGCGATGTAGGTGAGGACTTCCTGCGGGAGGTAACGGTACTCCTCCTGGACGGCCTGCAGGATCGGGATGAGACGGTTCGGCTGCCTCTGGTTGCGATCGAGGATCTCGCAGACCTTCTCGAACTTCCGTCCGGGAGAGGTGGCGCTACTCGGCTCCATGGTGACTGGCTCCGTGGTGATCGGCCCCAAGTCGGGCCGCAAGCTTCTGGGTGAGGGTGGCGAGGCCGGAGTAGAGGTCCTCGTTCTGCACGATCACTTCCTCCGGCACCCGAAGGCGGATCGGCGTGAAATTCCAAATGGCCAGGATGCCCGCCTCGACTAGGACGTCGGTGGCGGCCTGGGCGGCGTCGGCGGGGACGGTGAGGATCCCCACCATCACGTGCATCCGCTGGGCGAGGTTCTTCAGCTTGGTGATCGGCAGGACCTGCTTGCCGTGAACCTCCGTCCCGATCTTTCCGGCGTCGGTGTCGAAGGCGGCGACGATGTCGAGGCCGGCGGCGGCGAAGCGTCCGTAGCCGAGGAGCGCCTGACCGAGGTTGCCGGCGCCGACCAGGAAGGCCTGGCGGACGTTGTTCCACCCGAGGGCGCTCTCGATCGCCTCGATCAGCTGGACCACGTCGTAGCCGACCCGCGGCCGGCCGACGATGCCGGTGGCCTCGATGTCCTTTCGGACCTGGGTGGCGTCGAGGCCCAGCTCCGCGCCGAGGTGGGAGCTCGAGACCGCCGGACGACCGGTGACCTCCAGCCTCCGGAGGAGGTGGAGGTAGAGAGGCAGGCGCCTCAGGGTCGGCTCGGGTAGGACTCGGCTCTCCATCGTTCTCGGTTGCCCCCGCTTTCGAGAAGTTCTTATCGATATTCGCTGGGCGGTATAAACCCTGGGCAGGGGCAGTCAACTCCCGCGAGCGATCGCGTTCCGGGTGGGAGCGGCTCGAGCAGGCGACGGCGTGCCCCTGCGGCACCCGGGTCTGGCGGCGTCGGAAACGTGCAGCCGGGGCGGGCGGCGGCGGTGCCGGAGGTACCGGCAGCCGCCGCCGGGGATCGGACGGGGATCGGGCGCTGCGGTGGGCGCTACGCCGGTTCGCCGGGCTCGGAGGGCTCGGCGTGCTCGGCCGGCTCCGCGGCCGGCTCGGCCGCGTCGTCCTCGTCGCCCTCCTCGACACCGCCGCCCCGGAGCAGCGCGAGGAG
>JAEZJH010000056.1 GCA_023436385.1 Pseudomonadota bacterium | reverse complement strand
CGCCGAGTCTGTGCATCAGGCCCGGGAGACATCGCCCGGCGGCAGGAAGCGGGCCACGGCGCCGAGGAGCGGGGCGAGGTCGTAGCGGTCGCCGTCGGTGGGCGGGCACCAGAGGTCGCCTAGCTCCTCGACCCGGTCCGGGACGTTGGCCAGGGTGAAGTCGGCGAGCTCGATCCCCCGCTCGACCTCCTCCCAGGTCACCGGGGTGGAGACGGAGGCCTCGAGCTTCGGACGCACCGAATACACCGACGCCAGGGTGGAGCCCCAGCGGTTCTGGTTGTAGTCGACCAGGACCCGACCCCGGGGCCGCGCCGCCACTTCGTAGATCGAGGTGACCAGCTCCGGGTGCCGGCGCTCCACCTCCAGCGCGAACGCCTTGGCAAAGGTCCACACCTGTTTCTGCTGGGGGCCGTGGACGATCGGCACATACAGGTGCATGCCCTTCGAGCCGGTGGTCTTCGCATACACCGGCATCCCCAGGCCGCCGAGCAGCTCCCGGACCCGGAGCGCGGTCTCCCGCACGGCGCGGAAGGGCGCGCCGGGGACCGGGTCGAGATCGAAGTGGAGAAAGTCGGGCCGGTGCACGTCGCCGCAGCGGCTGTACCAGGGGTTGAGGTCGATACACCCGAGGTTGACCACCCAGAGCAGGGCGGGGAGGTCGTCGATCACCGGGAAGTCGATCACGTTTCCGGAGCGGTGCTCGACCCGGCAGGTGCGGAGCCACTCCGGCCGGGAGGCGGGCGCCCGCTTCATGAAGAAGTGCTTGCCGTGCCAGCCGTGGGGATACCGCTTCATCACCATCGGCCGGTCGCGGAGGTGCGGCAGGAGCACCGGCGACATCCGCTCGTAGTACCGGAGCAGGTCGCCCTTGGTGTAGCCGCGCTCCGGCCAGTAGGGCTTGCGCAGGTTGGTGAGGTGGACGTCCCGGTCGTCCACGCGGACGACCGCGTCGTCGGCGTCGGTGGGGATGCGGGGCGTCCTGAGCCGGGCCATCGCCGGACAAGGTGGCGATGGCCCGCGGCTTTCGCCCGGTCGTCAGCCCACTAGGTTGGCGATCAGGCGCTCGTACCAGCCGGAGGCGGCGCGGAGCTGGGAGAGGCTCTGGCGCTCGTTGGCGCAGTGGGCGTTGGCGGTGGAGCGGCCGGGGCCGAAGACGATCGCCTCGACGCCGCGGGAGACGAAGACGCCGCCCTCGGTGTTGGTCGGCTTGGTCTGGGGCTCGGGGTTGAGGCCACAGGCGCGGGAGGCGGCCATCGCCGCGTCGCGGAGGAGGGACTCTGGCGGCAGCGCCATCGCCGGGTTGGACCGCTCGCGGGAGATGTCGATGGTGACGCCGGTCTCTTCGGCGACGCGGGCGGCGAAGGCCTCGAGGGCGGCGAACATCGCCTCGGGATCGTGGCCGGGGAGGAGCCGGGCGTCGCAGAAGCCCTCGGCGGCCCCGTCCCGGGCCTTGAGCACGCCCTGGTTGAAGACGGGGGTGGCGGGATCGAAGCGGGCGTCGACCAGGGGCTCGACGGTGGCGACGATCCGGGCCAGCTCGGCGGCGACCCGGCGGAACGCGGCGATCGCCCGGGAGGCGTCCCGGCCCTCGGGGGTGGCGGGCTCCACGGCGGCGCCGGCGGCGCGGGCCCGATCCGCGAGGCCCGGGCGATTGGGGAGCTCGATCACGCAGCGGGCGGGGACCTTGTTGGCGGCGTCGCCGCCCAGGACGGCCGCCGGGAGGAGGCCGGCGGCGTCGCCGAAGGCGAGGGCCTTGCCGATCGCGTTCTCGCCCAGGTGCGGCGTCGACGAGTGCGCCGCCTTGCCGGAGAAGGTGAGGCGGAGCAGCGGCCCGGCGACCGTGGCGGCGGCGCCGTCGCGCACGGTGACCTTGGCCACCAGGTAGCCCTTGTGGCCGTCGATGATCCGCAGCTCCGACGGCTCGCCGCAGGAGGCCCAGCGCGGCGAGAACGGGCGGTTGGCCAGGAAGTACTTGGCACCCTGGCAGCCGACCTCCTCGACGAACGTGCCGCAGAAGGCCACCTTGCCGAAGGCGCTCTTCGGCGCCTTGGAGAGCGCCTCGAGCTTGGCGAGGGCGTCGAGCTTCACGTCGGCGACGCCGAGGCCGAAGAGGGTGTCGCCGTTGTCGGCCAGCTTCAGGGTGAACGGGTCGGTCTCCGTCCACAGCTCCCGGGGGCCGGGGCCCACCGTGTCGGTGTGGGTGACGAGGAGGAGCCCGCCGTCCCGGGGCGGCGCGCCGGCCGGGTGCACCACCAGATTGGCCTGCTTCGTCCCCAGGGCCTCCGCCTCCTGGCGGTACGTCTCGAGGCCGAAGCCGTGGGCCACCCGCTCGAGGACGGCGAGGGCGCGGAGGTTGCCGTGGGCGGAGACGGAGTCGGCGGCGATCAGGTCCCGGGCGGCGGCGAGGAGGTCGAAGGACATGGCGCTCCCTTGGGCGGAAGGAGGGCCGAACCGTAGCACGGGGGGTGGGCTTTCGGGCGGCGCGTGCTTGAAACGGCCGGCGGGGAAGGGTACGGACGGCGGATGCGCGCGGTCGTGCAGCGGGTGTCCCGGGCCGAGGTCCGGGTGGGCGGCGAGACGGTCGGTCGGATCGGCCGGGGCCTCTGTGTCCTCGTCGGGGTCGGCACGGGCGACGGCGAAACCGACGCCCGGCTCCTGGCGGAGAAGGTGGTCGGCCTCCGGATCTTCGAGGACGAGGCGGGGAAGATGAACCTCGACCTCGCCGCCATCGGCGGCGCGCTCCTGGCGATCTCCCAGTTCACCCTCTTCGGCGACGTGCGGAAGGGGAAGCGGCCGGGATTTTCGGACGCCATGGAGCCGGTCGGAGCGGCGGCGCTGTTCACCCGGTTCTGCGACGAATGCCGGGCCCTCGGGGCGACGGTGGAGACCGGCCGCTTCCGGGCGGAGATGCAGGTGGAGCTGGTCAACGAGGGGCCGGTGACGATCCTCGTGGACACCAAGAAGACGTTCTGAAGCCAGGGAGGGAGCGATGAACTCGGGCTGCCTGTTCTGCAAATTCATCCGCCGGGAGATCCCCAC
>JAEZJH010000299.1 GCA_023436385.1 Pseudomonadota bacterium | reverse complement strand
GCTCCGGCCAGCGGACCCCGTCGTCGAAGGGCGCGCCGAGGGCGGTGACCTCGGGGTCGGAGAGCCAGCACGCCCGCGCCCGGTCGACCAGGGCGGAGGCCTCGGTCCCGGTGAGCCGCGGGTGGAGCGGCAGGGCCGGGATCCCGCGCTCGAGGAGCGCCCAGAGCGCCACCAGGACCTCGCGCCGGGCGTCGGCGGTGAAGGCTACCGGCGTGCCGGGCGGGAGGTCGAGGGCGACGAGGCGCCGGCAGGCGGCGGCGATCTGGGGTGCCAGCTCCGCGTAGGTCCAGCGGCGGCCGTCCTCGACCAGGGCGAGGTGTCCGGGGGCCTCGCCGACCGCGGCGCGGAAGCTCAGCACTTCGCGCTCCCCGGGTAGTCGAGGCCCAGGCCCGGCAACGCCGAGGGGACCACCAGCCCCGGCTCCCGGAGCTGCGGCACCGCGACCTTCGGCCAGGCGGCGAGGCCCGGGTGCGGCTCGAGGCCCGAGGGCAGCAGCACCGTCCCGGGCAGGGCCAGCGCCAGCTCGCAGGCGGCGGCGAGCCCCACCGGGCCGTCGAAGAAGTGGGTGACCACGGCGGCAACGCCGCGGGAGGCGGCCCGCCGGGCCAGGTCGAGGGCGGGGAAGAGGCCGCCCAGGAACGCCGGCTTGAGGATCACCGCGCCGCAGCCGGGCGAGGCGAGGAGGCGATCGGCGAGGCCGGGGATCGCCAGCGATTCGTCGGCGGCCCAGGGGATCGCGGCCCGGCCCAGGCGCACCATCCCCTCGCCCTCCACCGGCTCCTCGCACAGCTCGGGCGCCACCTCCGTGGCGAGCAGCGCGAGCCGCTCCCGGGCGGTCTCCACCTCCCAGGCGCCGCCGGCGTCGAGCCGCAGGGCGACGTCGGGGCCCAGCTCCTGCCGGAGCCGCCGGAGCCTGGCACGCTCGTCCTCGAAGGGGCGAACCCCGACCTTCACCTTCAGGGTCCGGAGGCCGGCGGCCACCAGCTTTCGGGCGCCCTCGCGATCGTCGGCGCCGGCGAGGAGCCCGCTCCGCGGCACCGCGGAACGCACCGCCGCCCCGGCGAGGAGCGAAGAAATCGAGATATTCCGACGCCGGGCGGCGAGGTCGAGGAGCGCCGTCTCCATCGCGAACCGGGCGGCGGGGAAGGGCGCCAACCGGGAGGCAAGGCGCGCAAAGGCCGCGCGGCGGAGTCCGGCGTGCGTGGACCCGTCCGACGTTCCGGCCCGCGGGCGATCCCCGGGATCCGCTCCGGCGGCGTCGGTCGTGTCCCCGGCGAGGTGCGCGGCGATCACCGGCCCCACCTCGTACCCCGCGGCGAACCCCGCCAGCGCCTCGTCCACCGGCGCCCACAGCTCGGCGAGGTTTCCGGCCACGGTGCGGAGTGCCGCCTCGCACTCCTCGATCGTCTCCCGGGAGAAGCTGGGGAGCGGCGACGCCTCGCCGAGCCCCTCGCGTCCCTCCCGGTCCCGGAGCCGGAGCAAGAGCCCCTCGCGCCGGGCCCAGCGGCCGCGGGCGCTCTCCACGGTCCGCTCGAGGCCGCCGGTGCGGCGCTCGAGGGACCACGAGGCGACCACGGCCGGCGTGGTCACAGGAGCACTCCGGCGGCGAAGAGGATCGCGTAGCCGAGGGTGAGCTGCCCGGTGCCGGCGAGGACCCGGTTCAGCACCGCGCCCTCGAGGACCGCCAGGTGCTTGAGCAAGGTCAGGGCCCGGAACAGCGAGAAGAGCGGGAGGAGCAGCCAGGGCGAGGCCGCGCCGGAGAGCGCGGCGGCGAGCGGCACCGCGTAGGCCAGCGCCAGGAGGGCGGCGTACTCCCGCACCCCGAAGGCCCGGCCGAACCGCGCCACCAGGGTGCGCTTCCCCGTCTCCCGATCGGTCTCCCGGTCGCGGACGTTGTTGACCACCAGCACGCCGGTGGCCAGGGCGCCGACCGCGGCGCCGGCGGCGAGGGCGAGGGGCGGCAGGGTCCCGGCGGCCACGTAGGCGGTGCCGCCCACGGCGATCGGTCCGAAGAAAATCCAGACAAACACATCGCCGAGGCCGTGGTAGCCGAGGGGCCAGGGGCCGCCGGTGTAGGCCATCGCCGCCAGGATCGAGGCGACGCCGATCGCCACGATCGGCCAGCCGCCCACCACCATCAGGTAGACGCCGGCGGCGGTGGCCAGGGCGAAGGAGGCGATCATCCCGCCGCGGACCTGGGCCCGGGTGAGGAGCCCGCTGGCGGTGGCCCGGACCGGCCCGACCCGGGCCTCGGTGTCCGCGCCCTTCTCGTGGTCGAAGAGGTCGTTGGCGAAGTTGGCGCCGATCTGGATCCAGACCGCGCCCAGGAAGGCCGCGAAAATCGCCCAGCCGTCGACCGGCCCGGCGGCGGCGGCCACGGCGGCGCCGACCAGCACCGGGGCCACGCCCACGGGCAGGGTGAGGGGACGGGCGGCGAGGAGCCAGGCCCGGGCGGACCCGGGCCGGACCCCCGCCGCGGAGACGGGGGCCAGGGAGCTCATGGGAACCGCTTGAACTTGGTGAAGTCCGGCTGCCGCTTCTCGAGGAAGGCGTTCTTCCCCTCCTTGCCCTCCTCGGACATGTAGAAGAGCAGGGTCGCGCTCCCCGCCAGCTCCTGCAGGCCCGCCTGCCCGTCGCAGTCGGCGTTGAGCGCCGCCTTGAGGAACCGGATCGCCGTGGGGCTGTTGGCGAGCATCTCCCGGCACCACTTCACCGTCTCCCGCTCCAGCTCGGCGACCGGCACCACCGCGTTGACCAGGCCCATCTCCAGGGCCTGCTGGGCGTCGTACTGCCGGCAGAGGAACCAGATCTCCCGGGCCTTCTTCTGGCCGACGATCCGGGCCATGTAGGAGGCGCCGTAGCCGCCGTCGAAGGAGCCGACCTTGGGGCCGGTCTGGCCGAAGCGGGCGTTCTCCGCGGCGATGGTCAGGTCGCAGAGGAGGTGGAGCACGTGGCCGCCGCCGATGGCGTAGCCGGCGACCATCGCCACCACCGGCTTCGGCAGGGTGCGGATCTGCCGCTGCACGTCGAGGATGTTCAGCCGCGGGATCCCGTCGTTGCCGACGTAGCCGCCCTCGCCCCGGACTTTCTGGTCGCCGCCCGAGCAGAAGGCCTCGGTCCCGGCGCCGGTGAGGATCACCACCCCGACGTTCTCGTCGTCCCGGGCGTCGTCGAACGCCCGCTTCAGCTCCTTCACCGTCTGCGGCCGGAACGCGTTGCGGACGTGGGGACGGTTGATGGTGATCTTGGCGATCCCCCCGTCCTCCTTCTCGTAGATCACGTCCTCGTAGCCGGGGACGGCCTTCCAGGCGACCTCGCTCATCGGCACTCCCGTGTCAGCATGTCTCGAATTTCCTCGGCGACCGCCTCCGGCCGCTCGAGGAGCAAGTTGTGTCCGGCGCCGGGCACCGCCCGGAAGCTGGCCCGGGGCGCGGTCCGCGCCGCCTCCCGGCCGATCGCCAGGAACTTCTCGTCCCGGGCGCCGGCGAGGAAGCGGAGCTCCACCGGGCAGGCGGCCAGCCCGCCCCACAGCGACGGCATCGCCCCGGTGCCGAGGATCCGCATCGCCGCGGCCAGGCCGGCGGCGGTGTGCTCCGTGCGCCAGCGCCGCTGCGCGGCGAGGAGCGGGGCCGGCAGCTCCCGCTGGCTGGCGAAGAGGGGCAGCGCCTCCCAGCTCTCCGCGAACCGCTCGACGCCCTCGGCCTCGAGGCGGGCGGCGAGCGACGCCTCCCAGCGGACCCGGCTCGCCCGGGCGTCGTCGTCCCGGAGGCCGACGTCGGGGCCGATCAGCACCGCGCCCCGGACCCGCTCCGGATGCAGCACCGCGATCGCCAGCGCCACCCGGGCGCCCATCGAGTAGCCGGCGAGCCAGAAGCGCTCGGGCAGGATGGCGAGGAGCGACTCCGCCGCGTCGACGAACCGCGCGCCGGTCGGCGCCGGGGCGGGGCCGTGGCCGGGGAGCGAGGGGACGATCGTCTCGATCGGGCCCAGGCCGGAGCGCACCGCGTCCCAGGCCGCCGGCCGGCCGAGGAAGCCGTGGAGCAGCACCAGCGGCGCCTGGCGGAGGCGGGTGGTCATCGCCCGTCTCCCAGCGCCCGGGCGGTGGCGGCGACGATCCGGCGCTTGCGGGCGTTGCCGTCCCGGGGCGGCACCACCGCCTCGATCAGCGTGCAGCCGCGGCGGTCGAGGGCGGTGGCGAGGGCGGCGGCGAGCTCCCCGGCGGTCTCCACCCGGGCGAAGCCGTGGCCGAAGAGCGCCGCGGCGTGGGCGAAGTCGACCCGCTGCGGCACCACGAAGTGGCGCTCCACCGCCTCCGCCAGCTCCGGCCTCCGGCCGAGCGGCAGCGACTCGAAGATCCGCCCGCCGTCGTTCTGCACCGCCACGATCACCAGCGGCCGTTCGAGGCCCCGGGCCGCGGCGAGACCGCCCAGATCGTGGAGGAGCGAGAGGTCGCCCAAGAAGAGCGCCACCGGTCCGGAGGCGACGCTGGCGGCTCCGGCGGCGCCGGCCACCAGGCCGTCGATCCCGTTGGCGCCGCGCTGGTGGAGCACCGTCAGCTCCCGCGCCGCCGGCGGGCCGTAGAGGTCGAGATCCCGGAGCGGCCCGCTGTTGCCGACGGCGAGCACGGCGCCGCGGGGGAGCGTCTCCACCAGGACCCGGGCGATCGCCCCCTCGGTCAGCTCGGACTCCTCCAGCTCCCGCTCGATCTCCGCCCGGGCGATCCGGTCCGCCCGCAACCAGGCCTCGCACCAGCCCGCTTCCACCTCGCCCGGCAGCTCGGCCCGGCGCGCCGCCACGGCGCGGACGGTGGCGAGCGGCTCGCCCACCACCATCGAGGCGGCGCCGCCGGCCGGATCGCACCAGCCGTACCCGACCAGCACGTGCCGCGGGAGCTCGGGATGGGCCGCCACCAGCTCCGCGTAGGCCGACGAGGTCGGCGGGCCGCCCAGCTCGATCACGCAGTCCGGCAGATGCGCCGCCACGAAGGCAGCGGAGCGGAGCACCGGCTCGATCGCCCCGACCAGCGGCAGCTCCGGATCCGCGGCGAAGCGCACGCCGCTGGTGGCCTCGGCCAGCACCGGAAAGCCGGTGGCCCGGGCGAGCTGGTCCACCGCGGCGGCGGCCTCGCCGGGATCGCAGGGGAGCTGCGCCGGGCCACAGACGATCAGCCCCCGGCGCGCCCGGGCGAGGGCCCGCGCCACCACCTCCACCGCCGCCGGATCGGGCGCCGGGAGGGCGGGCAGGACCCGGGTGACGCCCGCGGCGAACAGCTCCTCCACCTCCGGTTCCCACGGCTCGGGGCCGATCACCTCCACCGGCTCGAGGGGCTTCCGGAAGCGGGCGTTGACGTGCACCGGCCCCGGCACCGGCGAGAGCGAGCGGTGCACCGCCTGGGCGGCGATCCGCGGCACCGCCCGCAGCGCCGCCGGCGACGGGTCGGGCAGGCCCAGCTCGATCGCCAGCCGCACGTGGCCGCCGAAGAGCTTCACCTGATCGATGGTCTGGGGCGAGGCGACGTCCTGCGCCTCCCAGGGGCGATCGGCGCTCACCAGGAGGAGCGGCAGCTCTTGCCGCGAGGCCTCGATCACCGCGGGGAACCAGTGGGCCGGCGCCGTCCCGGAGGTGCAGACCAGGGCCGTCGGCGTGCCGGTGAGCCGCACCTGTCCCAGGGCGAAGAACGCCGCGGCCCGCTCGTCGACCAGCACGTCCACCCGGAGCCCGGGCTCGGCGGCCGCGGCCAGCGCCAGGGGCGTCGAGCGCGAGCCGGGGCTGAGCACCAGCCGCTCGACGCCGGCGGCGACGAGGCCCCGGAGGAAGAGCCGGGACCAGGCGAGGTGCAGGTTCGAGGGCGTCACGGCCACGCTCCGGCTCCGG